>DAISJE010000040.1:1860-15487 GCA_036821665.1 Bryobacteraceae bacterium
GTTACCGGCTTGGACTGCGTCTATGTGATCTGGCCAGTGCGGCTCTGGGAGGCCGAGTCTTGCGCGATCGAGCCATGCCCTACCTGAACCAACTCCGCGAATCAACTCAGTTGACCTGCCACATGGCGGTTTTGGAGCAGGACGAGGTTGTACTCATTGAAAAATTAGAAGCGTTAGGCTCTCGAGTGAACACCTGGCTCGGAAAGCGCATGGATATTCACTGTACCGCGTTAGGCAAGTCTTTAGCAGCCTACCTTCCTGCAGAAGATGTCGAAGTGCTGGTACGCCGCCGTGGCATGCTTCGCCATAACGACAACACCATTACATCGCTGAAGAAACTCAAAGAGGAATTAGAACGAGTGCGGAAGCTAGGCTACTCGATCGACGACGAAGAAGAGGAGATCGGCACGCGCTGCATAGGGGTGCCGATTCTTGAGGGAGAAAGCCACGCACTGGCAGCAATCAGTCTTAGCGGCACAATTGCTCAGATCAACAGCACCGGCGTTGATCCGTTGATCGCCGAGTTGAAAAGCAAGGCTGCGGCTATTGCGCAAGTAAGCAAGCTCAAAAGGGAAAGGTAAGGGGGCGATGGCGATTCGGGCTTTGTTTCACTAGAAGAATCGCATGGCGAAAGCTGTATCCCGTTAGACGTACGCTTTCTGATATTGGATAGGTATTCTCTTCTCACGATGTCCAGCACCGCAAAGTGCGGCTGCCGCGGCAGCAGGCTGATTCATGAACGTCAGCAAGTGCCACGGTTCGGACTCGAGCCTGCGGCAAACTCGACCCGTACGCTCTTATGAAGGATATCCGTCTTAGGAAGCGTTGCCATCTGGCGCGCAACTGCCTCGCCAACTTCGGGGCTAGCATGCCCAACCATCGCCGGTCCGGCAGATCCCGACATGGTGTCCAGGTAAACCTCCCATGAATATCCCACACGCGGATCCCTCTGCACGCTCGAGAATCAGAGACCTTTCTCGTGTAACAGCATGCTAGACGTGGTCGTTTGTAAGCCGCTCGTACTCTGCAATCACTATGGTCTCCCTTGATCATCTGAGCGGACAAATCTGTCCTAATGCGGTTACGGTAGCGATATCAATTAAAGAACAGCATTTTCTGTCGTAGCATCTTTCGACGCGCCGTACGTTTCCGTTAAATTCAAGCAGAAAGTTTATAGACTTCAATTGCCGTCCGCGTTACCGTGAGTAAACGATGATCAAAGCTCTTGTTTGGAGTTTCCCGGCCGCATTGGTTTCTACCGTCCTTGCGTTCGCGGCGGCCCAATACCCGATTCGCGTCGGGACAGATCAACGGCGTTTAGTGGACCAAAGCGGCAAGCCGTTTCTGGTGCAGGGCGATGCGCCTTGGTCTCTCATTTCGGGACTCACCCGCGAAGAGGCGGAATTGTATCTTGAGCGGCGGCGCGAGCAGGGGTTCAATTCCATCATCGTCAATCTGATCGAACATAAGTTCCGCGGACCTGTTAATCGCTATGGCGAACGACCGTTTACAACTCCCGGAGACTTTTCCACTCCTAACGATAAATATTTCGACCATGCCGACTGGGTGATTCGCAAAGCCGGAGAAAAGGGTATCCAAGTGTTCCTGGCGCCCATTTACTTGGGCTACATCGGTACCGACGAAGGCTGGATTCAGGAAACCTTGGCCAACGGACCGGCGAAGTGCCGGGCGTGGGGGCGCTATGTCGGTAAGAGATACCGTGATTTCGACAACATCGTGTGGCTCATCGGCGGCGACCGTAATCCGGGGAATGCCCGCGAAGATATAGACGCGGTAGTGGCGGGAATCAAAGAATTCGACAACCGGCATCTATTTACCGCCCATTGTCATCCCGAGAATTCGGCGGTCGACCAGTACAAAGACGACGGCTGGCTGGACCTTAATGACACCTATAGTTACGACATTGTGCACGCGATGTTACTCCGCGATTACAATCGCAAGCCCGCAATGCCGTTTACGTTGACTGAATCGACCTATGAGGGAGAGCACAATGCTTCCGCAGTGCAGATTCGCAGGCAGGCGTATTGGGCGATACTGTGCGGCGCCACAGGACAGTTTATGGGGAATCGTCCCGTGTGGCTTTTCGATCCGGGTTGGCAGAATGCGCTGAATTCGACCGGCGCACAGGACATGACCCGGCTCAAAGCTCTCTTTACTTCACGACCCTGGTATGAGCTGGTCCCGGATCAAAAACACGAAGTAGTGATTGATGGACTCGGCGAATTCAACGGGCTCGATTACCTGACCGCAGCACGAACCGCTGATGGTAAGACTGTGATCGCTTACCTGCCAACTCCTCGGTCCTTTACCGTGGATATGACAAAGATTGCCGGCTCTACGGCGAAGGCCTGGTGGTTCAATCCGCGAAACGGGAAATCGCAAATGGCGGGAGAGTTTTCTAACGGCGGGAAAAAACGGTTCACGCCTCCTGGCGAAGGTGATTGGGTTCTTGTTCTGGACGATGCAGCACAAAAGCTGCCGGCTCCGGGCGTTCAAACATCACATGAGAATTGACGACATCCAGACGCCGGCTCTCTCGCTCGATTTCGATGCCATGGAGAACAATCTGAATCGCATGGCGGCATTCTTTCAAAATAAGCCGGCAAAGCTTCGGCCTCATTTCAAGAACCACAAAGTCCCGCAACTCGCTCGAAAGCAGTCGGCCACTGGCGCAATCGGCATGACTAGCGCCATATTGCGTGAGGCAGAAATTCTTGTTGAACACGGAGTGAACAGTATCCTTGTCGCCAGTGATCGCAAGCGAAAATAAATTCAAATGGCTCGCAGCTCTGTCGCGCCGCGCAGACCTCATCGTTACGATGAAACCATCCGCCTCATGAGCGGTCCTCGATTTCGCGGCGATCTGCTTATCACGGACCGCATCGGTCTCGATGACCTTATCGGCAAAGGTTATGATGCGTTACTCAACGAAAAAGACAAGCATGTCAAAATTCTCGTCAAGTCTCAGTAGGTTGTCTCTATCGGCCGGAATGGCGCTTGCGTTTGCGGCTTTGACTATCTTGGCAGTTCATGCGTCTGCCGCTCCGTCGAAAATAACGTTTGCACCCTCGGCATCGTCAGTCGATGCCTACGATTTCGTAGAAGTGACCATCACAGTCACCAATCCGGACGCCCGCAATCCGTTTACGGATACTTCCGTGACGGGAAGCTTCGCACCGGCAAGCGGCGGACCACAAACGCACGTGGACGGATTCTGCGATTCACCTGATGGATCCATTTACCGGATTCGGTTCACGCCTCCGGCTGCGGGTGACTATAAGTACTCGATCGCTTATCATCAGGGACCATTTCAGAAAGAATATGCAGGCGTGTTGCACGCGATCAACGCGCATCGCAAGGGTCCCATCCGTATCGATCCTCAATATCGATGGCATTTCATATGGGAGGGGACCGGCGAACACTACTTTTTCAATGGGACCACGGCTTACTGGCTGACCGGCTGGAAAGATGAGCGCATTATCCGGAATAGCATCGATCGCCTACATCGCCTGAAAGTGAATCGGATTCGCGTGACCGTGGCCGGGCGAAGCAACCTGTTCTTCGGAGAGCAGGTGATGACCGGAAGCAATTATTCCAACCTGCCGACGCCGTGGATCACCGAGCGTCCGAATGATTTCACTCATCCTGGTTTCGATTACGCCCGTTTCTATATTCCTCTTTGGCAGAAGTTTGAACGCATGCTTCGTTACGCGCGTGAGCGGGACATGATCATCTCGGTTGTGTTTGACATGAACGATAACAAAGTTCATCCCGCGGCGGGTAGTGAGGACGAGCGGCGCTTTATGCACTACACCGTTGCGCGATTCAGCGCGTTTTCAAATGTCACTTGGGATCTCGGGGATGACATGGAAGGTTATCGCGATGATGCGTGGGTCCATGAGACCGGTACGCTCGTAGAGCAATGGGATCCCTATCATCACCTGGCAACCAGCCATCCCATCAAAACGATTCATCAGGACCGCGGTTCGGACTGGTTTGGTTTCACATCCTATCAGGATTGGTCACGCGAGCAGCACAAGCTCATGCTTGAATCGCGTGAACTGCAAAAGAAGGCGGGGCGCATCATTCCGCAGACGAACGAAGAATACGGATACGAAGATCATTACCCCCTTTGGGCTGCGCCGGGGTCGGACTCGGCTGACGTTCTGCGCCGGACAGCCTGGGACATTGTTATGGCCGGTGGATATCAAACTGCCGGCGAAACTTGCAGACGCGGCACAAACATTTATCCCGATACAGGCGGTGGCTGGATGAACGGACGCGGCGACGACACCATGACCATGTTCTTGGGATATGGTCACATGGTGGACTTCTTCACCAGCTTCGAATGGTGGAAGACGGACCCGCACGATGAATTGGTAAACGACGGCGCGTACTGCCTTGCTAAACCCGGCGAAATCTATGTCATCTACTTGCCTAAACCCGGGAAAGCCACTGTCAAACTGGAGCCCGGCACGTACCGGGCGGCTTTCTTTTCAGCTCTGAGTGGCGAGAAAATTCCGCTACCGGACGCGAAGGGTCCTTCCTGGACGTCGCCGGAAACTCCGGATCGCTACGATTGGGCTTTGTTGCTTCAGCGAAAAAGGTGATTCGCCTGTGGCCGCCCTGCTCACTCTCCTTTGATACTCGACGGAGCCGCTTTCGAGTTTTTAACTATGCCGCAGCCGGCGCGGACGTCGGCAAGCTTAGCTTTGTGTCCAGGCCATATGCCTCAATTGCTGTACCGGACCAGATCCGTTCCTGTTCGGAAATCGAAAGCGCCCGGAGCGCTCTTTCCATAAGCATGACCCATTTCCCGTACGTGCCTGCTACCAGGCACACGGGCCAGTCTGACCCGAACATAAGCCGTTTAGCCCCGAATGCTTCAAGCACGACATCGATATAAGGCGTTATCTGTTCTGGTGTCCATGACGTCCAGTCGGCTTCAGTAATCATTCCTGAAATCTTGCAGTACACGTTTTGGCGTTGGGCAAGCTTTCGAATATTGTCTTGCCACGGCGAAATCTCGCCGGTTCTAATCTTCGGTTTCGCGACGTGATCCAGGACGAAGATCTGGTCTGGATGCATGTCTACAAATTCAAGCGTTTGCGGCAAATGCCGTTCATAAATCAGAATGTCGTAGGTGACTCCGAACGCCCGTAGCGCGCGAATACCGGCGTTGAAGTCATCCCGTAACATGTAATACGGGTCAGGCTCATCCTGCAAAATGTGACGGAGCCCGCGCAGTTTTCTATTGCCGGCCAGGCGCTCAATTGCGTCGCTTACGTACGGATCCGTAAGGGGCGCCCAACCAACGACACCTCGAATGAAATCCCACTCTCGCGCAAGTCCGAGTAGCCATTCGGTTTCAGCAGTCGTGCCGGCCTGAACGGCAACCGTCCCCTCGATCCCCGCTCGTTCGATTTCTTCGGCAAGGTGCTCCGGTAAGAAGTCGCGCCGGATAGCGCTCATGCCTTCATTGATCCACCCATATTGTGCCGGATCATACTTCCAAAAGTGCTGGTGAGAATCGATTCTCATCGTCGGACCCTCAGCGCGCGTTACGCATCACTGTTTTCCGGTTTTCCGGACGGCCAGGTCAGATCTTTCACAGGCGCTACCCGGCGATCGATCTCTGTAAGCAGTTCCGGCTTGATCTTGAATTCAAGCGCCTTCAAATTTGTTTCCACTTCCAGCGTGGTTACCATACCGACTAAGGTGGATGCGACATAGCGGTGATTCATCGAAAAGCGCAGAGCGGCGGTCGCGGGATATACGCCGTTTCGCTCCAATAGGTCCACTACGCTTCGCCCCACCTGTTTTACGCTGTCTGGAGCCGGATGCCACGGCGGGGCTCCGTGAGCCGTCAGCACGCCCATATGCAGCGGCGAGGCGTTAATCAATCCGATACCGTGTTCTTTTGCAACCGGTGTTAAATATGTGTCGAGATCCCGAAGAAGAAGATTGTAATGACAGTAGGAAAGCACGCTGTCCACCTTTGCACGAACGGCGACATCCGCTAGAATCCGCAAGGGCAGGCCGGAAATGCCGACGTACCGTACTTTCCCCTGCTTTTGAATTTCGCGAAGAGTGGGGATCGTTTCGTTGATCACCTGCTCGCGGTCACCGAATTCAATATCGTGCGCGGTAATTAAGTCGACGTGATCCGTTCTTAGCCTCTGCAGCGATTCGTCAACGCTGGCGCGAACACGTTCTGCGGAAAAATCGAATGCCGCCTTATCGTAGCGGCCAATTTTCGTCGCGAGTACAACTTGATGCCGCCGGCCGCGTAGTATATTTCCCAATCGCTCTTCCGATGCAGTGCGTCCGTAATATGGAGCCGTATCGAAGAACGTGATGCCTTCATCGATCGCTTTATGCGCGGCGCGCTCCGCCTCCGCAAGATCGAGCGCTCCGTACTCGCCCCCTAAGGGCGCAGTACCAAATCCGATGGCGGAAAGCTGAAGATCGGTGCGGCCAAGCTGTTTATATTCCATTTCCCTCACTCATCCATGTTCACCAGGATCTTTGTATACGATCCCGGCGATTCGCTCCATCGTTTTAGCGCGTCGCCGGCGCCGTCCAGCGGCACCGTTGCCGAAATTGTCTCTTCAACCGGAAAGCGGCGTTCTGCCAGCATCGCAATTACCGCCGGAAATTCCGCTAATGAATTCCGCGAACCTAAAATGTCGAGTTCCTTGTGGACAAACAATTTTGTTTCATAACTCACCGGCTCTTTTGCCCAGCCGATGTAAATGACTCGTCCCGTATGCGCCACCTCCTCGACCGCAGACCGATATGTTTCGGGAGTGCCGACCGCCTCTATCACGACGTCCGGACCCAGTCCGCCGGTTAGCGCGTTTAACCGTTCATGTGTGTTTTCCCGGGCCGCATGGATTGTATGTTTGGCGCCTACCTTTTGGGCGAGTGACAGCTTGCCGTCATCAAGATCAATCGCCACTGCAGTTGCGCCGCGTGCCGATGCGCCCGCCAGTGCTCCCAATCCGACCATTCCACATCCCATTACGGCTACGGTATCGGCACTGGTGATTCGGGCGCGCTCCGCGGCATGAAAACCTACCGCCAATGGTTCCACCAGGCTCAATTCTCGAAGAGAAAGGCCATTCGAGAGGTATACTTTTCGCCATGGCGCAATAAAGAAGCCCTTCATTGCGCCGTCCCGTTGAACTCCAAGCGTCTGATTGAACTTGCAGGCATTCGTGCGGCCTCGTTTGCAGGAGGCGCACGTTCCGCAACTCGTATTCGGATAGACCGTGACATTCATACCGGCGTGAAATTCGCCCGGTACGTCGGCGCCCGTCTCGACGATCGTTGCGGCGATCTCATGCCCCGGAATGCGCGGATAGGTCACAAGGGGGTTCTTGCCGCGAAACGTGCTCAAGTCCGTCCCGCAGAGTCCGATCAGGCGGGACTTCAACAAAATCTCGTCCGCCCCGGGTCGTGGCTGCTGTAAATCGATCAGTTCGGTTTCACCGGGCTGCTTGATAGAAAACGCCTTCATATCGGATTCGGTCAGCCATCGGCAATCAGCTAAAACTTCAGATGGTTGCTGCCTGCCGTCAACTCGTGTTTGACTCCCTTCCAATCAAATTCGCCGCTTACCCCACTCGGTAGATCGACATCCGCCGACAATTGTCCATTGCCCTGCTTCAATTTCACGACGATCTCGCCTTTCGGATGCGGCATACGCGCCTCAATTTCGTTCAGTGAGCCAGGATTCGGAGCGACCCGCACCTTCTGAAATCCTGGCGCCGTCGATTCGATTCCGGCAATGGTGCGAATCATCTCGAAGTTCGGGCTGGCTCCCCAGGCATGGCAATCCGAACGTGCATCTGGTCCGTTCCACTCTGCCCAGGTCGTTAACCCGTCTTGCAGCATCTCGTGCCACGGACCAAGCATATCTAGGTACTTATCGCCTAATCCTGTTTTGCGTAGCGCGGCGTTTGTATACGCGCGGAAGTAAATTGTCGCTTGTGCGAGGCTCGCGTCGCGAATGGCCTTCTCCATCACCGCTTGCGCTCGTTCTCCCTCAACCACATGCGCCAACACGGCCAACGTGTTCACTTGCTGCGAATACGTCCTGTGCTCCGGTTGATCCGCAAATAACCCGCGAGACGCATCCCAGTCTGAGGTCAATACAGTTTGTTTCAATTGGCCGGCAGCGGACCGGTCTTCATCCGCCAGCGCTCGTTTGCCCAGTGATTCTTCCAGGTCTGCTGCCCACTGATATGCCAGCGTCAATTGCAAATCGAGAGCGGCCGAAGACGAACCATCTGCATTCGCAGGAGGCACTCCACCCGGCCACTGCTTAACCCAATCGACGAAGTTCCACCAGGGCATGTGCTCCAACGATCCGGTCGGTTTTTGAAAGCGATTGTAAAACGCAAGTACCGCCCGCACCCCGGGCAGCATTTCTTTCACAAACTGTGGATCATCCACATACATCCAGTAGTCGTGTACTATGCCGATCCACCACAGCGAGAAGGGTGGGATATATTGCTGCTGATACGAAGGCGCGCGGCTATAGGTCGCACCTTCAGCCGTCCGCGACGAATTGAGGAGCGCAATCGCGTTTTTCATCAGACGCGCATCGCCGGTCATGTAAAGCGAAACCATGGCCTGAATGCGGGTATCGCCGGCATATTGCAGTTGTTCATAGAACGGGCAATCCATATATGTTTCGTGCGCGCATAAACGGGCCGTCCGCCATCCGGTGGACAGAATCCGCTGTATGTCTTGATTTCGAGCCTTATCGCTCACCTGGAACGATCCCCGACGTTCAAATGGATAGCCGGTAAAAGTACCCCTCAGATCTTCCAATGTAAGAGGCTCATTTTGAGTCTGTATAACCAGTTCGATATACCGGTAGGTCCTCCAATATAACGGCCTGTATCTTCGATGAGAACCGCCGTCTGCGACAAACGTGTCCCACGGACCGTAAAACTGTTTTCCTGCCACCTCATTCCGATTGCCTTTGATCGTAGGCTGTCCGTGGCCGCCCTTCTGCACATACAGTGTCTCGGCGTAATGGATTTCTACGGTTGCGGCGCGGCCGCCCGAAATCGTCAGCTCCGGATAAGCAGTCGTCAAGTAACTCTGGTCCAGGAGTAATGAGGCCTTTGTGTGTGCGGGTACCAGCATCGCTTCCTGCCGCCCAGGGAAACCGGCCGGCACCGTCACGCCGTTTGCCTGCCGCACTTCTTTCAACCGCTCCGGAACCTGCACTTCCATCGGGATCGACCGGGGCACCAGCATCCATCGATTGGGAGCGTCTTGAGCGTCGCGCGGAGCGCCGGGACTCAATTCCTGCGCCGGAGCCCAAGTCGAATCGTCGAAATCGGGCTGTTCCCAGCCCCACGGATACATGCGGGCATCAAAGCGCTCGTTCGCGTCGAGCGCGTGATAGCCGGTCACTTCGCTTACTGGAATCGGGTGCGGAGTGTACGCTTTATCCGGCATACACTTCCACTCATGGCCGGTATTGACCACAGCATTTTCGGACCGCTCGGCTTCGAGAATGAAGCCGGTGCGATCCGTGATCTGGGCGATGGCCCGCAACGATCCGCCATTCCAAACTACTGCCGCGAGTACATTTTTTCCGTTATGAAGCTGCGGCGCGATATCCACGGATTCATATCGCCAGTGTGTAAGGTCTCCGCGCGCCGGTCCCCAGGAGACACGGTGACCATTTACGAATAGCTGGTATCGGTTGTCGCCCGATACATAAACAACAAAGTGCTCGGGTTTATTGGCAAGACTGAAGGTTCGTCGAAAGTGATAAACGCCGTAATCGTAGGGTGGTGCGCCAGCTACATCAATCCACTTTGCCGTCCATAACCGGACCAGCGGCTTCGGCGTTTGTGCCACTGCGCTCGCTGCCACTAACGTCAGTAAACAACAAAAGGAAAGTTTCATCTAGGCGGTGGGCAAAATCCGCAACGCGTCGTCAATCGCGTGGGGGCTGATATAGAAGTGCGGTGATACCCGGACCCAGCCCTGCCGTGATGCCGCCGAAACTCCGTTTCGAGAGAACTCGCGGATAATTTGGCGTGCATCGATAGCCGGATGGCGGAACGTCACAATTCCGGAACTGGTTTCGGCCGTCCGCTCCCTTATCAATTCATAGCCTTTCGCCTCCACGCCCGCGGCAAACCTGGCAGCCCCGGACAGCACGGCGTCCGCAATTCGTTCTATTCCGATTCCCAGCAAGAATTCCAGCGCTGCCCGTTGCCCATAACAACCGATCGTATTCAGCGTTCCGCATTCAAAGCGACCGGCATCCTGCTTCGGCGTCATGTCACGCGAACTGTAATCATTGGAACTCGCCGCATTGGTCCAGCCAAACTCGACCGGCTCAATTCGATCTAGCCATTCGCGGCGCACATACAAAATCCCATTACCTTCCGGACCGAGCATCCATTTGTGGCCGTCCGCTGATAAGGCATCTATCTTACACGCCTCCACATCGATCGGAAAGGCCCCCATCCCCTGTATTGCGTCGACGAAAAAAAAGCAGCCGCTGCGATGGCACATTTCGCCGATCGATTTCAGATCGACACGATACCCGCTCAGATAGTTCACATAGCTGATCGCCAATAACCGTGCGCCGGAGACCGCCTCTTCGATTTTTTCGAGCGGATCGTAAATCGATAACCATGTCACGTGCACTCCGCGCTTCTCCAACCGCAGCCAGGGATAGTAGTTTGCCGGGAATTCTTCGCGGAAAGCGACCACACGATCGCTGGGCTTCCAATCGAACCCGCAGGCGATTGTCGAAACTCCTTCAGACGTGTTTTTTACAATAGCGATCTCGTCCGGCGCAGCATTGATCAGCCGCGCTGCCGCCCGCCGAAGGCCATCGTAGGTCTCCAGCCAATCGTCGTAATGCAGTGATCCAAACTCGCAGGCATCGTCCGCCAGGCGTTTCATCGCATCGGCCGCCGGCTGGCACAGTGGCGCCACCGCGGCGTGATTCAGATAAATAAGCCGCCGGGTTATCGGAAATTTATCTTGGTACTGCTCGTGAAGGGGAACTGTGCATTCGTTGGCCGCCAATCCCACTTTTTCGAAACCCATCCCTTCGAGCATACGTTAACGTTTATGAATCTCCTGGCTGCCCTGGCAGCGGAGCGGGGCCGGTCAATCTTAATGGGTGGAGTGAGATCTTGCCGGTTTCGCTGCCAAGGGCAGCGTCAAGGCAGATAGAGAACCACCCGATGCCCGCTATTTGGCTTTATACTGGAGTAGGTCGTTAAGGAGTTTCTATGCGGCGACGTTCCCCTGCCAGATCCACCGTAAGCCTCGCTCTTGCGTTGCTCCTGGCCGTGCCTTTCACCACCTTTGGCCGGGACAATAAGGAAAAGGATCCCGATGCGATCGGTGATCGCAACGTCAGCGGCAAAGTAAATTTCTATTCGCTTGAACGGGAGATAGCCTTAGGCAAGCAACTGGCTCAGCAGGTCGAAAGGCAATCGAAGGTCATCAACGACCCCGTCATCTCCGAGTATGTCAACCGCATCGGACAAAATCTTGTTCGTAACTCCGACGCTAAAGTTCCCTTTACGATCAAGGTTCTCGAAGATCCGACCGTCAATGCCTTCGCGCTTCCCGGCGGTTTCTTCTTTGTGCAGTCCGGCCTGATTCTTAAGGCCGATTCCGAAGCCGAACTAGCCGGCGTAATGGCCCATGAGATTGCGCATGTTGCGGCACGGCATGGCACCCGGAACGCCACCCGTGGGCAAATTGCACAACTCGCGACCATTCCCCTCATTTTTATGGGTGGCGCAGCGGCATACGGAATCTACGAGGCGTCCGGGTTGCTCGTCCCAATGGCATTTCTGAAATTCAACCGCAGTGAGGAGGCTGAAGCCGATTACCTGGGCATCCAGTACATGTACAAGACCGGCTACGATCCCACTGCTTTCGTGGATTTCTTCGAAAAAGTCGAGACACTGGAAAAACGCAAGCCTGGCACAATGTCCAAGCTTTTCTCCACTCATCCTCCGACAGACGATCGAATTAAGAAATCCCAGCTTGAAATAAGCGAGCTCAAACCGAAGCCCGAGTACGTAGTGACCACGTCAGAGTTCAACGACGTCAAAGCGCGTTTGGCCATGCTCGAGAACGCGCGCCGCCCGGACAAGACAGCGGACGATCCCAATAAGCCCACGCTTCGCCGAAATCCGAACTCGAATACGCCGATCGAGGATGAAACAGACCCGTCCAAGAAATCCAAGGGTGACGAGGACGACCGTCCGAAACTGAAGCGTCGTCCATCCGACAACGGCGATTCGACTGATTCGAACACGCCCCCTACCAGCAATTTTTACCGCTAGATAGAGCGAAAAATCGGGGACACTCCGGGCTAAAATTCGAAATTGCGGCAAGTGTCCGATCGGCAGGCGTGTCCCCCGATTTTCCAAGTCATGACTCCACTTGGCGTGACTGGCTGTCCGCTAATTTTTTCACAAGCCCATCCGCCGAATCGCTACGCGGCAAAGTTGTGCTCATCGAGTTTTGGGCAATCTGGTGCCCTTGCAAGAGCGATGCACCAGCAGTGGATGCATTAGCCAAAGAGTTTCAGAAAGACAGGTTGGTGGTCCTCGCGGTCAATATGGGCGAGCTCGCCCGCGCAGCACTCGAGGCCGAGTAGCCCTATTGCGCGGAGATGGACTGCGCTGCAACAGTTGATCTGCAAGCCATTCCAGCCAGCACACACCGCACGCGTTTGGAACACCCATTTTGGGACAATTGCGTAGAATTTTAAGGACGAGATCATGCGTTGAAGCGGAGGTTTGGTTCTCAGCTAACGGAAGTTCTCGACCAACATGATTTCGCTGCTGACTTGGTCCATCTGCGTGTGCAGTATGGCGCTACCGTCCTGGCTCACCGCGAATCCCGAATCGGAAATCGGCGGCGGTATCTCTAACAGGGCGACGCGGTGGAGGCGGCCTGAAGGAATCCGGTAGAGATCGACTGCTGCGCGATCAGGCGGCACGGGAGACGCGAAAAACACGCCGCCTCGTGCAACGCCCCAATTGCCCCAATACCCCGGCACGAGAAGGCCGGTCACAAGCCGTTCATTGCCGCCCGTAATCGAGACCGACCAAATTCCTCCCACGTCACGGCCCTTCGCGTAGAACACGTTCTTTCCGTCTGGCGATTCGAATGCGGAAAAGCCGCCTTGGTGTGTTAATTGTGTAGGTGCGGCATTCTCGTTCACCGCATCAGAAGCGATTTTCCAGACCTGCCAGCGGCGGCTGCGATTGGATGCGAAATAGAGCCAGCGTCCGTCGCCGGACCAGCTTGGCAAAACATCTTCGGCGGGCGCTGATGTGACACGTCGTGGCGGTTCACCATTGGCGCTGACCACATAAATATCGGGATTTCCGTTCGGTCGGGAATCGAAGGCCACAAACTGGCCATCCGGAGACCAGCGCGGGGTTCCCGTCAGCGGACCGTTGAACGAAGTGAGTGGGACGGCATGATCGCCTGAGCGATCCGAAATC
The DNA here is from genome assembly GCA_036821665.1 of Bryobacteraceae bacterium. Lineage (GTDB taxonomy): Bacteria > Acidobacteriota > Terriglobia > Bryobacterales > Bryobacteraceae > Bog-105. Next base: position 15,411 of record DAISJE010000040.1, read on the forward strand.
CAGATCTCGTCGGCTCCGGTGCGGTCGGAACGAAAGGCGATGCGCGTGCCATCTGGCGAGTACTGCGGACTTGTTTC
>DAISJE010000041.1:0-15458 GCA_036821665.1 Bryobacteraceae bacterium
AACCGTGTGCGCATCTTGCCAGAACTCGCTCGCATCTGCATTTTGCTCGAACGCTCGCGTAATAGGCTGGCAGCCGGTCGCCTGCACGGAAATCATCTTCGGCCGCTTACTTCCGATCCAGCCCAGTTCTTCCAACTCCGCGAAAGCTTTCCACATCCCGATCAGGCCCACTCCGCCGCCGCAGGGATAGAAAATCGCATCCGGTAACTGCCAACCAAACTGCTCCGCGACCTCGTAGCCCATCGTCTTTTTGCCTTCAATGCGATACGGTTCCTTAAGCGTGCTGACGTCGAACCAGCCCTCGCGATCTTTCCTCTCGGCGACCAGGCGTCCACAATCGCTGATGAGACCGTCCACCAGCGTGACGTTGGCGCCGAAGGACTTGCACTCTATGAAATTCGCTCGCGGCACATCACGAGGCATGAAGATATGCGCTTCCATTCCGGCTGCGGCGGCATACGCGGCCAATGCGCTCGCCGCATTTCCGGCCGACGGAATCGCCAGCTTCCGAACGCCCAGCTTGTGTGCCATGGTTACGGCACAGCACAAACCCCGCGCCTTGAAGGAGTCCGTCGGATTACGGCCCTCGTCTTTCACCCATAGATTTTCGGACCCTATCTCCCGCCCTAAAGCCTGCGTCCGCAGCAGCGGCGTCCAGCCCTCGCGCAGAGTAACAGCCTCACTGGCCTCCGCCGGCAGAACCGGCGCATACCGCCACATACTGGCGGGCGCCATCTTTAGGTCGTCCTTGCTCCAGTTCACCCCGATCCGCGCCAAATCGTAGTTCACCCAGAGCGGTCCACCGCACTCGCAAACATTATTAATCTGATCGGCCCTGTAGGCCTTTTTACAGCGGCTGCATTCCAGCCCCGATGCTGATCCCATGGTTCTCAGCTAATCGTAACCTGTGGATAGTTTTGGGTTTAGGTCAGTCAGGCTACATAAAAAATAGCTCGTCTTCAGGGGTGACAACGAGCAAAATGTTGTGTCACAATACGCATAAGCCCAAAAGTCGCAAGGAGCGCACGTGCAATATCCCTTAAGCCGGGACGAACACGCTGCTATGGCTCGATACCTGTCGGGTATCCGAAAACAGTTGCAGGATGTGTCTGACCTGTTTGCAGCGCGTTACGGCAAGAACAGCAGCATCGCCGAAATTGCGGTGAAGACTCTCGTATCGTCGACGTTACTCGAGCACGAACTCATGCTGCTGGATGAAAGCAGCGAAACCATCAGCGAAGCCGATCTCGATAAGATGATCGCTGGCTCGTATTGAGCCCACTCCAATGTTTTTTCGACCGCAGCACGGTTGCGCGCTTCTCCTTCTGTGCGCTATCGCTTGCTCGGCCAGAGAAACTGTCTGCCTCAAAAACGGATTCTGTCTCAATGCCGATTCGCATACGCAAAAGGCTGGTGTCCTCGTCTTACAAATCGGGTCCGGTTCTTTGGAATTGCCTGCGGGCGATGTAGCGCGGATTCAGTCAAGCCCGAGTTTACCGGCGGAAAAGATCAGTAGTCCCGCGGAAATCCAACCATCGCCCCAAAGCGCGATTAAGCAAGCGGCAAACGCGGCCGGTTTGCCCGAAGCCCTCATCCGCAGCGTGGCGCGAATTGAATCCGGCTTTCATCAAAGCGCCGTGTCACCAAAGGGTGCGATTGGACTGATGCAACTAATGCCCGGAACCGCGGCCAGTCTCGGAGTTAATCCGCATGTGGCCGCCGAAAATGCGCAGGGTGGGGCCCTATATCTTCGTTCTCTGCTGCTGCGCTATCACGGCGATTCCGCGCTCGCATTGGCCGCCTATAATGCCGGGCCTGGTGCAGTGAAGCGCTTCGGCAACGTGCCGCCTTATGAAGAAACCAGGCGGTATGTCGTAAACGTCCTTAGAGAATACGCGCGGCTGCACAACCAGGAATCGAAGCCTACGGTTAGAGCGCGCCCTAGTACGCCCATCGCCACAGACTAGCGCCCGCCGTATAGCCTGCCCCTACCGCTGCAAACAGTACCAGATCCCCGCGCTTCAGGCGTCCGTCCGCAATCGCATCCCGCGTCGCAAGTGGAATCGTGGCAGCCGTCGTGTTGCCGTACTTATCCAAGTTGATAACCACACGTTCCGGAGGAAGTCCCAGGCGGTCCGCGGTAGCCGTAATAATCCGCTTATTCGCCTGATGTGGAATGAGCAGCTTAATATCCGAGGGCGTCAAGTTGTGCTGCCGTAGCAGCGTATCGCACAATTCGTACATTTTGCGAACCGCGAACTTGAAAACCTGCTGACCTTCCTGCTTCACGTAGTGGAGACGTTGCGCTACGGTCTCGGCACTGGGCGGCAACCGGCTTCCACCGGCCGGCATATTGAGAAACTGCGCTCCCGATCCGTCAATCTCGCTCAGATGGCCGATGAACCCTTCAGAATCGTTGTCCGACGGCTCGATCAGAAACGCTCCTCCCGCATCGCCGAAGAGAATGCAGGTCGTACGGTCCGTGTAATCGATAATGCGCGACATCGTATCGGCGCCGATGACCAGAACCTTCTTGTGCGTGCCCGCCGAAACTAGGTGAGCGGCCGTCGTAAGCCCATACAGGAACCCCGAACACGCTGCAACCAAATCAAAGCCCCATGCCTTGCGTGCGCCGAGCTGGTTTTGCACCAGGCAAGCCGTTGACGGAAATAACATGTCCGGCGTGACTGTGCAGACGATAATCGCGTCCAATTCCGTGGCTGGGATACCGCGCTGACAGAGCGCTTCGCGAGCAGCCGCTGCCGCCATGTCGGAAGTAGCAACGTCTTTATCGGCAATGTGACGCTCGCGGATTCCAGTCCGGTCCACAATCCAGGTGTCGTTGGTGTTCACCATCTTCGACAAGTCGTCGTTCGTAAGTACCTGGGGCGGCACCCAACAACCAAGAGCACTGATTTTTGCGCTAGGCAAACTTCACTTTCCTCTCCACAACTTGAATATCGTCCGATCCGGAAGAAACGACCGGAACCCCCATAGTACAGGTGCGGCATTATCTATAAGACCTCGGCCGGCTACCCTGGCGCGACGCGGCGATATATGTTCAGATAGGTCGTTAGACTCTTCTCAATGAAAACCGGTTTTTTCGGGCTTGGCACGGCGCTTTTGCTGAGCTTGAGTGGCGCCGCCGGCGCGCAAACATCTTGCGGCATTCAGCACCCCGGCCCTGGCGTCTTTATCTGCTATCCGAATCCGGCCGGCAATGCCTCCACAGTACCTGCGCTCTTTCACGTCAGTGCGCAGATCAATGCGCCCAGCGGTGCCACCACTCGCCGCTACAGCATCTTTCTGGATAATCAACTGCTTTACGACAATCGCCTGGCCGTTTCCGCTGAACGGCTACCCGTAGAGATTAACCTCGTCGCGCCTTTCAGCTCCGGTTCGCACACACTACGTATCACTGCCGCCGGCATAGGCTCCGCCGAAATAAACAATATTCAATTTCGTCCTTTTGAAGATGCCGGCTTTTGCGAGCCCCTCAGCAAAGTAGAAACATTCAGCAGTTGTTATTCGAGCATGAAAGTTCCGCTACGCTGGACACTAGAGGAAAGTGCTTCCGCCCGGCCGTCGTCTCCGCTTGCCCCGTATACCGGCTATATAGATTTTTATCGCAGAAACTTAAAGAGTCTCGAAGCGGATGTCGCCGATCAGGTCGCCCTTGATTCCGAAGGCAATCTTTACATCGCCTTGCACCTGTTCGGCGGCTTCGAACTCAGAAAATACACGCCGAACCGCAGTATCGTTTATGACTCTGTGGTTCAAACGTGCGGCGCGGGCAGCCTCTCCGTTTCCGGCTTGGCCGCTGGCCACGCGGGTCACGTCTGGATCGCTGGAAACACCAGCGCATGCCTCAACGGCACTGCTGGTGCCTGGAAACCCCGTCTCAGCGACACCTCGCAGCCTCACGCATTTGTTGCCTTGCTCGACACATCCAAACCTACTTCCACTACGCCGCTCTATCTCACCTATCTTGCTGATGCGGAAAATCAGGTCTTCGGTATTCGCGTAGACAAGGAAGGTAACGCATATGTTGCCGGTACCGCTTCATCGCTTGACTTCCCGCACCAGTCAACTTTGACCGTTATCCCCGCTCACGGCACTCCAAAAGAGAACGGCTTTGTCGCCGTGCTGAATCCTTCTGGGTCGTCTCTCCAATGGACTGCATTACTGCAGAACACCGCATTGACGGCCCTCGCTCTCGACCTGGCAAAAAACGTATACGTCACCGGAAAGAGCGGCAACAATGTCTTTCTTGCCGAACTCGGCGAACATGGAACGAAGCTTTCGCAGGTCGACCGCCTCGGCGCAGTCGATCCGTTCTCCGTGGCAGTTGCGCCGGACGGTGCATGGGCTGTTGTCCAGGGAGAATCTCAATTGGCCTCGCTAATGCTGGAGCCTTGCGCCAATGGAAAGATACTTACGGATTCTTTGCCGCAAGGCGCAGATTCTGTAGGCACCGAAATCTCCAGCCGGCTCGCTTTGGACGCTTTCGCACGCGTTTTCGCGCCGCCGCCTTGCCACACTACACAATGAAATCGACACGCAGGCAAATTCTTTCAGGTTTGGGCTCCACAGCCCTCGGGATGCTGCTCCCACGCTGCCTGAACGCGCAATCGGATGAGCCCGGGCCGAACACGCTCTCTGGCGTATGGCTGGAACCATTCGTCGATCCGCTGCCCATCCCACGCGTCCTGAAGCCGGTAAGCGCCAGCGCTGAATCGCAGCGATACACCGTCACGATGTCGGAATTTCGCCAGAAAGTTCATCGCGATCTCCCGCCGACGCTTATGTGGGGCTACGAAGGTTCTATGCCTGGTCCCACCATCGTCGCGACCCGCGGCTGCACCGTGAATGTCGAATGGCGGAACACGCTGCCGTCGCATCACCGGCTCGCCGTCGATCATAATCTTTCGGGCGCAGGCAGCGATGTCCCCGACGTGCGCGCCGTCGTCCATCTGCACGGCGGACACGTCGCTCCGAAAGACGACGGCTATCCCGACGATTGGATTACTCCCGGTTCCGTACAAAAGACCGTCTACCCAAATCGGCAGCCCGGCGCGACTCTTTTCTATCACGATCACGCCATGGGCATTACCCGGCTGAACAATATGATGGGCCTCGCGGGGTTTTACCTGATTCGCGATCCCGAAGAGGAGCACCTTCGACTCCCTTCCGGCTCCTACGATATCCCGTTAGCCATCCACGACCGCATTCTGGATGCTCAGGGTCAATTGGTTTATCCGGTTGGACCCGCTGCCGACGCCCCCTGGGTACCGGAATTTTTTGGATCGCAGGTGCTCGTAAATGGCCGTGTCTGGCCGTTTTTAAATGTCGAGCCGCGGCGCTACCGCTTCCGGCTTCTCAACGCCTCAAATGCGCGCGTTTATGAGCTTTCGCTCACTCCCGAACAACCCTTCGTGCAGATCGGCAGCGATGGCGGACTCCTGGCGAAGCCCGTTACGCTCCCTCGCTTGCTACTGGCGCCCTCCGAGCGCGCCGACGTAATTGTGGACTTTAGCGGCCGCGAAGGCCACCGCCTCAACCTGACGAATCATGCCCCCGCGCCGTATCCATCGGCGGGTGCTCTTTCACCGCGTTTCATCATGCAATTTCGTGTAAGACGGCCGCTGAATCCCCAACCCAATACCAGCGAAATTCCAACGAAGTTAGCGGACGTTCCGGTTCTGCAGGAGAGCGCCTCTGTTAAAACACGCCGCCATCAACTCCTCGAGTACATGACCAGTGATGCTCGCCTTCACCGGGTGTTACTTAACGGAAAGCGATTTTCAGATCCGGTGACAGAAGATCCCCGGAATGGAACCACCGAAATCTGGGAACTGGTCAATCCCACTATCGATGCTCATCCCATCCATCTGCATGCGGTACATTTCCAATTGCTGGATCGCCGCCGGTTCGATACCCGGCGTTACGAGCGCACGTCCGAAGTGACCTTCATCCGTGAGGCCATTCCCGCTGCACCTGAAGAACGCGGCTGGAAGGATACCATTCTGTGTCCTCCCGGTCAGGTAACCCGCATCATCATTCCGTTTCACGGCACGCCGGGACGCTTTGTCTGGCATTGCCACATGCTGGAGCATGAAGACAACGAAATGATGCGCCCCTACGTTCTACGTAGTTGATCAACGTAGGGGCGAAGGCATGCCTCGCCCTCAGCCCGATATCTTAACGCCTTCGATCAGCAGGCGTGTCCCCGATTTTCTTAATGCCTTGCGCCCCAATAATCCGGATTCTCCGGCACTGCCTGTCCATCTGCTCGCGGATCGGAAGCGCCGTGCTTCACTCCGTGTGCGTCCACCATGACGGCATTACCCCGCCCCATCTTCTGCGAATAAGCATCCACCGTTTCGATCTGATGCCCCTTCTCCGCTAACTTGGCGCGCTCGGCCTCGCGCACCCGCGATTCAATCAGAACGTCGCAGCCATTGAACGTCGGTTTCGTAAAGCGCGCTGCGTCTAATGCCGCTTGAATGTTCATACCGAAATCGACAACATTCGATACGAATTGCGCATGCGCTTGCGGCTGATTCAAGCCGCCCATAATGCCAAAACCGATCGTCACATTGCCCCTATTCAGCAGCGCTGGAATGATGGTATGAAACGGCCTCTTGCGTGGTGCTAGGGAATTTGGCTTTCCAGGTTCGAGTGTGAATCCCGTACCGCGATTCTGCAGAACAAATCCCGTCCCTGGTGCGACGAGCCCCGCGCCGAAAGCACCGGCGTTGCTTTGAATCAGAGAAACGATATTGCCGTCGCGATCCACCGCCGTTAGATAGGTTGTGTCCTTCCCGGCTCTGGTCAACTCCGTCGTCAGCTCCGCAGGCGCTACCCGGCAGTTTGCTGTGCTTCCGATCAGTTTCGCGCGCTTTTCGGCGAAATCCTTCGAGAGCAATTCGTCTACCGGAATATGGGAGAACCGCGGATCGCCCACGTATCGAGCCAGGTCCGCATACGCGAGCTTCTTGGCCTCGATCATCGTGTGGAGCGCTTCCGCGCTGTTATGGCCGTAATCTTTGAGCGGAAAACGTTCCATAATGTTCAGCATCTCGAGAGCCGCAATACCTTGACCGTTCGGCGGGAGCTCTCGCACTGTCCAGCCATGATAGGTCGTAGAAATTGGCTCTACCCATTCGGGCGAGAATTCCGCCAGATCCTCGCGCGACATGGGACTGCCTAGCGAATCGAGAAAATCAACGATCGTCGCAGCAACCGGTCCCCGATAGAACCCGTTCGCGCCATCCGTGCCAATCCGTTCCAGCGTGCGCACCAGATCCGGATTACGAAACACCTCGCTGGTCCCAAGCGGATGACCTTCCGGCAAAAACGTGGTAGCGAATCCTCCCGGTGATTTCTGAAATTGAGGCGCAAAAATCTTCCAGGCTTGCGCATCCATTTCGGGGATGGGAATACCGTGTTTGGCCATAAAAATGGCCGGCGCCAAATCGTCCTTAAGCGATAGCTTGCCGAATTTGCCGTGCAGCGCCGCCCATCCCGCTACCGCGCCCGGCACGGTAACAGACTGCACGCTCGACGCCGGAATCCGTTTCGTAATCCCATGCGCATGGAGGAATTCGATGCTCATACCCTTCGGAGCCCACCCGCTCGAATTGATGCCGACGATTTTGCCGGTCTTCGCTTCGTAGACAATGGCAAACAGATCACCGCCTACGCCGTTCATCATCGGTTCGATAACACTCAGCGCGGCATTTGCTGCAATGGCCGCATCGACAGCACTGCCACCCTTCTCGAGAACTGCCGCACCCGCCTGTGACGCTAGTGTCTGGCTTGTTGCCACAATCCCGAACCGGCTAACTGTGGCTGATTCCGGATAGTTGCGATGAGGATCGTCCGCTCCCAGCAGCAGCCCTCCGAAGAGCAATATTGCCAAAAAAGTTCTCATGCTTATCACCTCAAATATCTTCCGCGCCGCGCGCGTCACGGTTTGTGAAAAAATTCGGGACTGACTTAAGCGCCGTCCAACTAACTTGCTGTATATGAGACTGTTCCACTTGGCGCGGCTGTCTGTCCCGCTAATTTTTTCACAAACCCGTCAGCAAGCGGTTTCTTGCGGCGCGAATAGCTAAAACGCCAGCTTCAACCCAAGCCGGAATTGACGCTGATCCATATTGGCGCTTGTGATGTCAAGGAAGTTTCCCGACGAAACATTTGCATTCGGAGCCAGAAAATGTGGCGTGTTCGACACATTATCGGCCTCCGCGCGGAACTGAAGATGAATCCGTTCATTGATAGGAAACGTGCGGAACAGGCTGACGTTCGCGTTGAAGGTCCGGGGAGCGCGTAGGACATTGCGGCCCGATGTGCCGAACCGGACCGCGGTTACCGGAGCATAAGCGTTCGGATCGTAGTAAGGATGGCCGGCGCCAATCCCTCCGAGAAAAGCCACCGTCGGCAGAACCTGATCGGCCGTCTGAGTATTATTGGGAGCATTCAACGAAGCACCCGAGGCGGTCACCGTAAAGGGAAGACCGGAATAAGCGCTGAACGTGCCGTTGACTTCCCAGCCGCCAAAAATATGGCTTGCCACGCCGTTCTGCAAATACGCTTTGCCCTTGCCGAATGGAACATCGTATAGCCCGCCGATCTGGAAATTGTTTGGTAAATCGTAGCCTGCAACGGCCTCGTTTCGCGCAATCTCCGGAGGATAGTTGAACAGCAACCCGACACGCCCGTCATCATCCGCCATATCAATCGCCTTAGACCGCGTGTAAGCGCCTTTGATCATCAGTCCGCTGGAGAAGCGATGATTAATCGCGAGCTGCAGCGAAGTGTAATGCGAACTCAACCAGCCGTCTTCAAACAGCGTTGACACTTTACGGTGAAGCGTCGCATTGAGTGGAAGCCCGGCCGTTCCACTGCCCGGATAGCCGGGGTTCATTTCATGGTCGACGAACTGATGCGTGGTGGACGTGCCGACGAACGCCGCGCTCACCACGAAATTACGCGGGAGTTGCCGCTCAATCGTGAAGTTGTACGACTGGATATAGCCGCGATGCAACAAACCCGGAAACGGGCTGCGACTAATCACCGTAGAAGTGGGAACAGGAGCGATGCCCGTTGAAAGATCCGGCACGCTTACCGGCGGTATACCCGCCGAAATGGAGGCATAAGGAGTAAAGCTGTTCGGTCCCGTGAAGCTTTGAGGAATGGTCATCGGATACGGATCCCGAAACACACGTGACATAGGCAATGGATCATAGCTGATGCCGTAGCCCAAACGAATCACCGTCGAGTTGGTTACTCGATACGCAAGACCGGCCCGCGGTGCGAACAGCTTATGGCTGACCGTCACGCCCGCGTTCTCGTCGTTACTCCCAAGACCGCCGATGATGATATTGTTCGTATTCAGGTCGAACCTGCCAAGCCCCATGTTGGTGCGCCGGACGAGCGGATAGAGTTCATACCTCAGTCCGAGATTCAGGGTCAGCTTGCGCGAAACTTGCCAGCGGTCCCGGCCATACCACCCAAACTGCCATTCCCGGCCTGTCAGGTAAATGTTTTGTAGCGTCTTACCGACCGATTGGTCGAGTCCAAGAAGAAATGCGGCGTACGCATTAAATTGATTGGGCGACTTGCCGCCATTCAGTGCCGTGATAGCGCCGTCGAATGTGAAATATCCGCGCGGGCCGAAGTTGCCCGCCTCCGGTTGCCATTGATTCAATTGAAAACGCACCAGGTCGAACCCGAAGCGCAATTCATGCGCGCCATGCGTCCACGTTAGATTGTTGCTATTCGTCCAGGTTTGATCGTTTCGCCAAAATGGGCTGTAATTCGCCGTTTGGCCCAGGCTGCTGAACCCTGTGATGTTGAAAATTGGAAATCCGCTTTGCCGGATATCCGGCCCGTTCGTGCCGGGAATTCCAAGCTGCAGTCCGATATTCGTACCGTAAAAATCATCGTGTCCATGCTGGCCCATGCGCGTGAATCCGAGCACTTGATCCAAAAGAAGATTTGGCGTGATGATGAGGCTGTGGCCCAACGTTGCCAGTTGCGTCAACGTCGGAGCAGTACCGGCGCCATTCCCATTGCAGAGTCCCGTGCCGCCCGCCGCGCCTAAGCTGAACGGACAGATCACCAGCGCTTTCATGATGCTGTACTTACCGAATATGTGATGGTTCGGTGTACGGTCCCAGTCAATCTTTCCGTCGATATTGTCGCGGGTCAGCGATTGCGTTCCCGCGCTGAAATAATTTGAGGTCGTTCCCGGCTGATTCGGCATCGGAATCAGGCTTTGTAATTTCAGCGCAATCGGATTGAATTCCGTGGCGGGCACCATATTCTTCGCGAAAGGTGTACGGCCCTTGCCGCTTGCATTCCCGGTAGCCGGATCGTAGATCGTCGTTTTATATCCGCTAAAATCTCCGTTCCGTTCCGCGGCGGTGGGTACCGTCGAAAGCGCCGAGTAGTTCGTTCGTTCACGTGTGCCCTCCCAACTTGCGAAGAAGAAAAGCTTGTTCCTGACGATTGGTCCACCTAACGTGCCCCCATCAATGTTGTGCAGGCTGAACGGCGTGCCTTTGCCGTAGTAGAAGAAGTTACGAGCCTCCAGCAGGTTGTCGTCCCAAAACGCAAAAGCCACGCCATGAAAATCGTTCGTACCTGACTTAGTTGTGATGGTTACGGCTGCTCCGCCGGCCATTCCCTGCTCCGCGTCAAAGCTGCCGGTAGTGATATTCGCCGTCTCGATGGTCTCCTCCGGCGGAACATACAGCGTTGCGTGAGGAAGCCATACAAAGATATCCGCGGCCCCGTCCACACGCGTATTGTTGTTATTTCGGTTCGTGCCGTTGACGTTCGTGCTGAGTGACCGCTGCGGCACATCGGTAATTGAATTTGTGAAAACCGTGGGCGTGGCGCCCGGTACCAGATTAAACAGGCTTTGAAAATTGCGGTAATTCGGCAGCGGCAGGTTTGCCAGAGCGCGCGGGCTTAGTTCCGTGTGCGTATCCGATTTGTCGGTTTGCAAGGCGGCTGCGGTCCCGGAGACGCTGATCTCCTGTGCTTGCGAGCCAAGCTGCATTTGAACGTCGTTTCGAGTAACTGTGTTGATCGTCGCCGTTACTCCGGTTGTAACCACGGGACGGAAGCCCGTCGCCGTCACGCGAATTTCGTAAACGCCGGGCAGGACGTGGCCGATCGTGTAACGCCCCGCGCTATCGGATTTGACATCGCGGCTCTCGCCCGTCTGCGGATTGACTGCCCTGACATCGGCATTTGGAATCACCGCGCCGCTAGGATCGGTGATGGTTCCGACAATCGAGCCATAAAGAACTTGAGCTGTTGCGGTCGAATCAAAGAACGCGAACAGAAAAAAAGCTCCGATAAGCGCTAAAGCGGTACGCATAGTAGTGCCCCCAATGTGTGAATAGCGTATCGCTCGCTCGACCTTCTGTCAAGAAATCTTTCAGCATTTCTGGAAATGTTATCCAATTAGCAGAAATATCATCCGCGCTCTTACGCATGTGATAGAACGCCTGCATGGATCGAAGGTCATTTCTGGCCGGTTCGCTCGCAACCTTGGCAACCGCCGCCGCGACACCGCCAACCGCAACAGCACGATTAAAGGACGTCCAGCGCCCGCTGGCGATCACCATGTGGGATTTCTCGTGGCTCGAGCGCCGCTGGCCCGGAGCGGGTTATGAGGATTGGGATCGCGCGCTCGACGGTCTTGTGCAACGCGGTTACGATGCCATTCGCATCGACGCCTATCCGCATCTGGTCGCCGCAAACCCGAACGCCAACTGGGAACTGATTCCCTGCTGGAACACGCAGGATTGGGGAAGCCCGGCCAAAAACATTGCTCAGGTACAGCCGGCCTTGAATCAATTCATCCGTAAATGCGCCGACCGTAAATTGCGCGTGGGGCTGTCCACTTGGTTCCGGCACGACCCGAATCAAACGCTCATGCGTATCCACACTCCCGAAGATCATGGCCGCATCTGGAAGGTGACCCTCGATTCCATCGCTCACGACGGCCTGCTCCCAAACATCCTCTACGTCGATCTCTGCAACGAATGGCCGCTCGATATCTGGGCGCCGTTTCTGCCAAAAGGATTCAAGCGAGCTTCGGCGCAAAACACTGATTGGATGAGACGCGCAATTCAGGTCGCACGCAATGCGTACCCGGATCTCGACTATACCTTCTCGCAAACAAGCGAGTACGACACCTGGAAGCAGCAGGACGTCAGCATGCTCGATTTCATGGAGCCGCACATTTGGATGGCGCAGGCAAAAGGCTATTACGACGAGGTCGGATATCACTACGAGCGCTTCGATCCCAAAGGCTACGAGAACATCGTGAACAATGCCAAACGCGTTTACATGCAGAAGCGCGACTACTGGGACGGCAAGCTGAAAGAGCGTATCGAAATGTGCGCGGAATGGTCGCGAGTTTCCGGGAAGCCCCTCATCACAACCGAATGCTGGAGCCTCGTCGACTACAAAGACTGGCCCTTACTCGAATGGGATTGGCTCAAACAGTTATGTGAATTGGGCGTTCGTACAGCCGCCGGAACCGGCCGCTGGGTCGCCATGGCCACCAGCAATTTCAACGGTCCGCAGTTTGTAGGCATGTGGCGCGATCTCGACTGGCATCGCCGGATAACCGATATCATCCACTCGGCCTCCGTGCATACGGAGAAAACGGCGTAGGATTACAGTCACAAATCAGAAAAATATTCCTATCTCATTCTGCTCTCTACATTTACCTGCATGGCCATTGCTCGCCGCGATCCGTTTTTCGACCTTTTCGTGCTACCGTCGAGCAGCTTTTATGCCCACCGAATCCCAAATCGCCGCCAACCAGAAGAATGCGCAGCTCTCGACCGGTCCTTCGTCCGAAACCGGCAAAGCCAAATCGTCCTTAAATGCCGTCAAAACCGGACTCACCGGGTGCACCGTGCTACTCCCCGGCGACGATGCCGCTCTTTACGAAGCCCATGTCGCGCGCTTCGTCGCGCGTTTTCAGCCTACAGCCGACGACGAACAGAATCTCGTGCAATCACTGGCCGATACCGAATGGAGATTGGCGCGCATTCCGTCGCTCGAAGCGGGCATTTACGCGCTGGGTCGCCTGGAGTTCGCCGAGCTGTTCCCGAACGAAGAATCCGCCGTGCGCAATCAGCTCATCGAAGCCAAAATCTTTCTCACCTATCAGCGCCAGTTGAACAATCTCAGCATTCAGGAGAATCGGCTGTTATGCCGCCGCGAAAAAGATACCGCGGCCCTTCGCGATTTGCAGGAGAACCGCAAGCGCCGGGACAAAGCGCGTCTCGACGAAGCCGCACGCCAGTACATAGTGGCCGTTGAGGAGGAGCGCAACGATGAATGGGAGCCGGAGCAATTTGGGTTCGAATTTACACTCGAGCAAATCGAAGTCCGCGCCATCGAGTTAAAGCCCGATCTCTTCGACGCCTGGTACGAAAAACATCCCGAAGAACTCGTCGCCTGAGTGCTCAATTTGCAAATTGTTGAAAATCTAGATGCTGTTTTCCGAACCGCGCGCGCCGGCAAGCGGCTTCTGTCTCCAGACTCCTGTCTCCAGACTCCTGTCTCCTGACTCCTGGCTTCTGACTCCTGACTCCGCTGACGGCTAATCGCTGATAGCTGCCCGCTCTCCACCATTTGAATCTCAGCCCAAAACATGCTCAAATAAAGTGATCGGCCCTCCGATCCGCTGCATCTCCCGGCAGTGCCCCATTGATAAATAGGAGCTTTATAGTTGGAGCAAGCGTTTCTCGCCCTGGAGGACGGAACGGTCTTCGAGGGAAGCAGTTTTGGTGCGTCCGTACAACGTACCGGCGAAGTCGTCTTCAACACCGCGATCACCGGTTATCAGGAAATTTTCACTGATCCTTCCTATTGCGGCCAGATCGTGGTCCTCACGAATCCCCAGATTGGCAATTATGGCGCCAATCAGTCCGATTGCGAAGCCGGTGTTCCCTACATAGAAGGCTTGGTCGTTCGTGAGATTTCTCCCGTCGCCAGCAACTGGCGCGCCGACGACCGGGCCGAGCATTTTCTCGCCAAACATGGCATCCCGGTCATCGCCGATGTAGACACCAGGAAGCTTGTGCGTCTACTTCGTGAGCGCGGCGCGATGCGCGGCATTATTGCGGTGGGCCATCACGATCCCAACGCTCTGGTTCGCGCCGCCCGCAGCGCCCCAACCATGACCGGCCAGAACCTGGTTTCGAAAGTGTCCACCCCGAACAGCTATCAATGGACGTCCAGTATCGAACCGGTCTCCGCTTCCGACAAATTATCCGGGCCAGATGAAGCACAGTTCCACGTCGTCGCTTACGACTACGGGATCAAGCGCAACATTTTGCGTCACCTGGTTCAGATCGGCTCCCGCGTGACTGTCGTTCCGGCCGATAGCACCGCGGCTGATACGCTGGCGCTCAAGCCCGACGGCATATTTCTTTCGAACGGTCCCGGCGATCCGGAACCGCTTGAACTTCAATCTGTCGAAGTGAAAAGAATGATCGGCAAAGTGCCCATCTTTGGTATCTGCCTGGGACACCAGATTCTCGGTCTCGCGCTAGGCGGCAAAACGTACAAGCTCAAGTTCGGGCATCACGGCGCAAACCATCCGGTGCTCAATCGAAGAACCAACAAGGTGGAGATTACCTCGCAAAACCACGGCTTCTGCGTCGATCCCGATTCTCTGCGCGATTCCGAGGTCGAGATCACCCACCTCAATCTCAACGATAAGACTGTTGAAGGATTCCGGCATCGCAGCGAGCCTGTGTTTTGCGTCCAATACCATCCCGAAGCTGCGCCCGGCCCGCATGACTCGCACTATCTGTTCCAGCAGTTTGCCGACGTCATGAAGGAGAACAAAGCGTAACATGCCGAAGCGAACAGATCTGAAGAAAATCATGATCATCGGGTCCGGGCCCATCGTTATCGGCCAGGCCTGCGAGTTCGATTACTCCGGCGTTCAGGCTTGCAAAGCACTGCGTCAGGAAGGCTATGAGGTCGTCCTGATCAACTCCAATCCCGCGACCATCATGACCGATCCGGAACTCGCGGATCGAACCTATGTCGAGCCCCTGAGTCTCGCCTTCGCCAGCGAAGTGATACGCAAGGAGCGGCCCGACGCCGTCCTCTCGACCGTTGGCGGCCAGACAGCCTTGAATCTTGCGGTCGAACTGGCCGAATCGGGCGTGCTCGACGAGTACGGTGTCGAGTTGATTGGCGCCAAAATCGAGGCCATCAAGAAAGCCGAAGACCGCTTGCTGTTTAAAGATGCGATGCGCAAAATCGGTCTCGATATGACGCAATCGCAGCTCGTTAATAACATCGAAGACGGGCTTACGTTCGCCGAGCGGACCGGGTATCCCATCATTCTGCGGCCTAGTTTCACACTGGGCGGCACCGGCGGAGGCATCGCGTATAAC
>DAISJE010000042.1:0-15396 GCA_036821665.1 Bryobacteraceae bacterium
CGAGTACTTTGCTAACAATCCCTTGGTGCAGCCCTTCGAGTACGTAGTCGTGACCGTGGCCAAACGGGTTATTGCATTTGCCGTATACGCGCGCATTTTCGCTATCGCTCAAAGCCGGTGAATGCAAGCGGTGCGAAGCTGAGAACCGGTACCGGCGAGTCAGCCTGGTCATGCCCAAACATCCTCGCGAGTGACATCCGCATACAGATCCGCGCCCTCGAACAGGCGGACGCGCGCCAGACGCGTAGATGGAGCCGCAATGTGTGGTTCAATCCTGCGCCAGATCTCGCGCGCGACGTTCGCGGTTGTCGGGACTATTCTGTCAAACGGCGAAACCTCATGGTTTAAAAAACGGTGATCCATCGGGCCAACCACGTGTTCTTCGATCACATCTTTCAACTGCTTGAGATCGAGAACCATACCTGTCACCGGGTCGGGATCGCCCTCGACCGTGACTTCCAGGATGTAGTTGTGGCCGTGTCCGTTCGGGTTAGCCTCTTCCCCAAAAAGCCGGTGATTTTCCGCGTCATCCAGCGAGGGAACCCGGCAGACATGGGACGCAGAAAATTCAGCTTTTCGAGTGATCAGCACCACTCAATTGGATGCCCGAGTCCGGCCATTGGATACTGGTATTTACTAGCAGCAGTTCGAGAGGCATCCGCGGCCGTTTGTGCGTCCGGGGGAGCGGTAGTACCGGGAAAGTGAATACAAATAATATTTTACGCGGCTTGCTGGGCGCGCTTACAGCGGTTTTTATCGGGGTGATTGTGTTCAGCCTACGCGACACCTCCGCGAAAGAAGGTGACCGCGCGCCGGCGTTTTCCATCACGACAGATCAGGGCCAGCGAGTAACGCCGACGTCCTTCGGAGGCAAGGTTTTAGTGCTCAATTTCTGGGCCACATGGTGCACCCCGTGCGTGCAGGAAATTCCTTCTCTCAACGAATTTCAAAAGCATTTCGCGCGTTCGGGCGTAGTGGTGGTCGCAGTCAGCATAGACAAGAATCCGGCAAAATATCGTGCATTTCTGGATCGCATTCACGTGTCTTTTGATACCGCCCGCGATCCTCAGGCCGATATCAGCGCCAGGTACGGAACCTTCCAGTACCCGGAAAGCTATGTCATCAAAGATGGGCGAATCATGCGCAAGTTCGGCAATGCTGAGGATTGGGTCAGCGACGACATGACTCAATACATCCAAAGCTTGCTGTAGACTGCGAACCATGTCCATTGATCCGGCAATCGTCTCCTCAATCCAATCCCGCCTCGGCAACAACGCTGTGCTGTCGCAAGCGCCGGATCTGAAGTTATACGAATACGACGGCGGTGTAGATAAATCTCAGCCGGAACTCGTGGTATTTCCGCGCAGCACAGAGGACGTCGTCTATCTGGTCAAACTCGCTCGCGAGCGCAATCTGCCGATTATCGGGCGCGGAGCGGGAACAGGCTTAAGCGGCGGCGCCATCGCACGGGCGGGTGGCATTATGATTTCCTTTGCCAGGATGAACCGCATTCTCGAAATCGATATCGAGAACGAGCGCGCGATTGTCCAGCCCGGCGTCGTCAACCTGGACATCTCGCTGGCCGTGCAGCCGTTCGGCTATTTCTACGCCCCGGACCCATCGAGCCAAAAGGCTTGCACTATCGGCGGTAACGTGGCGGAAAACGCGGGCGGCCCGCACACACTGGCGCATGGCGTAACAACCAATCATGTTGTCAGTCTGGAGGCGGTGTTACCGGACGGAACTGTAATCGAATGCGGCGGCAAAGAAACGGATCTCCCAGGATACGATTTGGTCGGCTTGCTAACGGGCTCGGAAGGCACTATGGTCCTCGTAACGAAGATCGGTGTAAGGCTAGTCCGGCAACCGGAAGCGATTAAGACGCTACTCGCGATTTACGGATCCACGGATGAGGCGGGCAACACAGTTGGAGAATTGACGGCCCGCGGAATCATTCCGGTGGCGCTCGAAATGCTCGATGGCCCTATGCTCCGCATGGTGGAAGCGGCGACGCATGCCGGATATCCCATGGACGCCGCGGCGGTGCTGTTAATCGAAGTGGAAGGTCTAAAGGAAGACGTGGAAGAGCAGGTGGAATCCATAAGCCACGTTTGCCGTGCATGTGGCGCGCGGGACGTACGTGCCGCGAAATCGCCGGAAGAGCGGGAACTTTTGTGGAAAGGTAGAAAAAATGCCTTCGGCGCAATTGGTCGCGTGAGCCCCACTTATTACGTGCAGGATGGTGTGGTTCCGCGTACACAGATTGCGCGAACTTTACGGGCGATCGGTGAAATTGGGGCAAAATACGGAATCGCCATCAGCAATGTCTTTCACGCGGGCGATGGGAACATGCACCCCATTCTGCCTTTCGATCCGCGCAAGCCGGGCGATCTGGAAAGGGCGCAGAAAGCCGGTGAAGAGATACTCGATTTTTGTATTTCGGCCGGCGGTTCTATTACCGGCGAGCATGGCGTCGGTATGGAAAAAATGGAGCTGATGGCGCACCTTTTTCCGGATGAAACGCTGGAATTGATGAAGCGCTTTAAAGCTCTTTTCGATCCGCAGTGCACGCTAAATCCAGGCAAGGTTCTGCCGACCGGAAAGGGCTGTCTCGAAATCCGGCAGAAGCCGGATCTCGAGGTGTAATTCCGATTTTGTGGCGCACGTCTTTAGCGTGCCGTGCCGAACTTGAGTTCGGCATCCGGTTCGCGGATACCTCGCCCATCTCAAAGCGGTCAGTCCTTCGCTTAGACCGCTGAAGCTGACCGCTGACCGCTGATAGCTTTTAGCTATCAGCGGTCAAAACGTAAACCGCACGCCCATTTCGCCCCAAGTCGAAAGCGGAACAATGGTGCTGCTGGGATTAATGAACCCCGCGGGGTGTCCGAAAGTTGTCGGATCGGCAATATTGTTGTTGTAATCGGCGCCGTAGTTCGCGCGATTGGTGAGATTGAACGCCTGTGCGATCAATTGCAGGTTCATTCTTTCGCCGAACCGGAAGTTTTTGGCTAGGCGCATATCGAGCTCAAAGAACGGATCTCCACGCAGCGGGTCGTAGTTGGCAATGGAACATGCCTGCTGCGCTCCGTTTAAACCGTAAAAGCAGTTCTGCGCGGCGGTGTTGTCGCCCGAAAACGCCAGGTAATTGGTACGGTTGTTGATGGGAACCACTACCCCAAGCGCAGTGCCGCCGCCCGTGTTCAGCGTATTCCCCGAGTTGGTTGTATCGTATGGCCGCGCGGATCCGAACTGGACGATTGGCGAGAGTTGGAATCCCCACGGCAAGTCGAAGATCCCGCTCAGTGTTACGTGATGGCGCTCGTCGTTGGGCGAAGGCCCGAATTCATAATAGGCGAGAAAGTTCGTTGAGAGCCGCGGATAGTTGCGGAACGAAGTCCCGCCGCCGTCATAGGAGTAAGCTCCTGCCAGCGTGTAGTTCGCATCCAACGAAAAATGATGCGTCATGCGCTGGCGATAGCTGACGTTCAGTCCGTCGTAATGCGAGCGGCCCACCGACTGCTCGTCGCGAACGCTCGCCAGTTCCGGTAAACCGGAGGCAGCGAAAGCTCCATCGAGAGGACGGACGCAGCAGGTCCCGTTTTCCGGCACCTTCTGATCGATGTTAATCGTCTTGTTCTCGTGTAACCCGAGAACGTGCGTGTATTCGATTTCAATAACGGAATTTGTATTCGGCGCCCAGCTATAGCCGAAATTGAATTCTTCCGATACGGGGTTACGGTAATCAGGGTCCATTAACCGGCCCACACTGCCGTCGGCAAGTTGTGAAGACGGAGGTGGAATCACGGGCATCGGGTCAATTCCATAGCGCCAGCTTCCCAGGGGAATGCCCGTTCCGGTAACGATATCGGTGGGAGATGTCAGGCTGATTACCTGTTGGAATACCGTCGGATTGCTCATCTGCTCCATGAACAGCGGAATGTTCTGGAAGATGTTCCCGTAGTAAAGACCGTAGCCGCCGCGTAAAATCTGCTTACCGGCGCCGGTAAGGTCATAGGCAAAACCCACACGCGGGCTAAAGTCTAAACTGTCGTCCTTGGGTAACCGGCTGACGTAAGGGTTTGAAAACGGGCTGTTGAGAGCAACCAACTCCTGGTAGGTACGGCTGTCTTTGATATCCGACAAGCCGATCATGTTGTAATCTTTGTCCCACCGCAGGCCGAGGTTCAAAGTGAGGCGGGGAGTCGCTTTCCAATCGTCTTGAAAGTAGAGCCCAAGCTGCTTGGTAGCTACCAGAAAATATGGGTCGCCGTTAGCGATTCCCATTCCGGTCACAGCGCCAGGAGTGGCAAATCCTTGCGGATAGGTTGTCTTGTCGCCGAGAATCGCACTTGGGTCGGCAGCGAAGTCAATTTCGAGCGTCGAGCTGAATTCAAACATTCCACCCTGCACGGGCGTCCACATGTAATCCGCCCCGGCCCTTAGTGTGTGTTTACCGATGGTCTTGGAAATATCATCTTTGAACTGCCACTTTTTCTGGTACGACTGCTGCGGCACGTTCGTGTTTGTGCCGAAGGACGCGCTCGGGAAGGTCACCAGCGGTGCGCTGATATTACTCGCAATCACATTGTTCCAATACTGATAGCCCGCCGTGAACTGATTTACCGTCGTGCTCGACAGTACGGAATTCAACGTAAAGTTCGCCAGTTGCATGTGGTTCGTTGTGTAGTTCCCGTTTGTCAGGTCGCCGGTGCCAGCCGACTGGTCGTTTAAGCTGTTATTCGCCTGGGAGCTGTAGCTCACATACGCGGTATTGCTGGAATTGATCGTCCAATCCAGACGGCCGTTGTAGCGGGTTTCGTAGAAGGGGCGCGGAATTACGGCGGCCGGTTGAGCTGCAAGTCCTGCATCCTTGGCAAGCACCAATTCCGAGTACGAAGTTCCGGTTTCTGCCAGGCCCTGATTTTCCCGCTCCCGCTCGATGGCGAAGAAGCCGAATAGCTTGTCTCGTTTGAATGGGCCGCCCACTGAACCTCCAAACTGCTGGCGGGTGTAATCGGGATGCGCAGAGGTGTGGCCCCCGGTTCCGTCCGGCACCTTTTCATCTGTATTTAGTGCAGTGTCGCGGAAATAGCCAAAAACTGAGCCGTGATAATCGTTGCTTCCGGACTTCGTAATCATGTTGATCGCGGCGCCTTCCGAGCGGCCGTTTTCGGCTGAAAACCGCTGCGTACTAATCTGGAATTCTTGGACGGCTTCCAGCGGAAGCTGCATCACGGGGCCTCCGACCGTGTTGTCTTTGTTGTCGACGCCGTTGACCGTCACATTGACGTTACGTCCACCCGCGCCATTGACCGAAAGAATGGCGTAACGATTCTTGGTGGGATCGTACGAATCCGCCGCCTTTACGCCCGGCGCCAGATAAGCCAGATTGGCTACGTCGCGCCCCACCATCGGCAGTTGTTCCACCTCACTGGGCGTTATGTCCTGGCTGACGCTCGTTTTGGCGATGTCCAGCAGCGGAGCAGTGCCGGTCACTTCGATGATCTCGGTCGTCGATCCCGGCGTGAGGGTCGCATTTGCGGTGACGGTCTGGCCGACCAGCAAATCGATGTCCTGTGTGCGCGAGGCGAATCCCGGTTTCGACACCTTGATTGTGTACTTATCCGCGGAAAGCAAATTGAAGCGAAAGTCGCCCGAATTGTCGGTGACCGCCGCACGCACCTCGCCGGTCGCCTTCTTGGTGATCGTCACTTCGGCACCCGCAATCACGGCTTGTGACTGATCCATAACAGTGCCCTGAATCGTCCCCGCGGCGGTAGCCTGAGCGTACAGGCTCGCAGAGAAGCCGGCCAAAGCTGCGATAACCAGGCATAAACTCTTTTTCATTCCTGACACACCCCCTTCGAAAGTTGGCCGGCGATTGCTGAATGCCGGAATTTCGCCGCGCAAACCAATTCCCGCGCCGCGCAAAATTGTCAGCGCTTACAGCAATTTAGTATCCAAAGTTACTAACTGGCTAATATGTTGAAAGTAGATGCGAAGGGTATGGCTTATGGATATGAAGTTACAGAGAAAGGGCTGCAAGTTAGCTACAAGTTATGAAAATTAAGATTCCAATCCAATCCCACCAAACCAGGACCAGTACTTCCGCCCCCGTTCAAACCGCCTAACTCTGCTAACGTAATGCCTGACGCTCCGCAGAATGGACAAGCCGCGCCTCAGCTTTTGGCAGATTTGGAACATGAGCTTCGGCTTTCTGGGCATCCAGTTTGGCTGGACGCTCCAGATGAACAATATGAGCGCCATCTATGAATATCTGGGTGCCCGTCCGGAGCAACTCCCGATTCTTTGGCTGGCCGCACCGCTTACCGGGCTGTTAGTGCAGCCGATCATCGGAAACTGGAGCGACAATACGTGGGGTCCCCTGGGTAGACGCAGGCCTTTTTTTCTGGCGGGCGCTCTGCTCAGTTCCTGCGCGTTGGTATTGATGCCCTTAAGCGCCGGTTTATGGATGGCGGCCGGGCTGCTGTGGATTCTGGATGCCTCTATTAACATCAGCATGGAACCGTTCCGCGCTTTCGTGGCCGACATGTTGCCCGATGAGCAGCGTGCCCGGGGATTCAGCATGCAAAGCTTCTTCATAGGCGTCGGTAGCGTTGCTGCATCCTATCTTCCGCTCTTCTTAAGTCGCCTGATTCCGGAAGCCGGATCATCCACTAACCACGCCATTCCGGACATTGTGCGAGTTTGCTTTTGGACTGGCGCGATCGCCTTTTTAGGCGCGGTGCTCGTTACGGTTTTCACCACCCAGGAATACCCGCCGAACGCTCATGAACGAACACGTTTGCTGCAGGCGAAGCGCTTCGATTTTCGCGAGATTTTTCATTCCGTGACAAACATGCCGAAAACCATGCGCCAACTGGCGCTGGTCCAATTCCTGACCTGGCTCGGCCTTTTCTGCATGTTTCTCTATTTCGCAGTTGCCGTCGCCCACAACGTTTTTGGTGCAAGCTCTTCTTCGGAACCGGCTTTTACGCAAGGCGTCATTTGGGCCGGCTACTGTTCCGGTATCTATAACGCCGTATGCTTCCTTGTGGCTCCGTTACTCCCGGGCATGGTTAATAGACTCGGCAAACGAGGGACGCATTCCCTTTGTTTGTTTGCCGGAGCTCTCGGACTGCTTGCGATCGCCCTCATCCATAACAAATGGGTGCTCTTTTTGCCAATGGTGGGAATAGGAATCGCATGGGCGAGCATACTATCCATGCCATATTCCATCCTCGCCGCCGCAATCCCCTCGAACAAGATGGGCATTTACATGGGAATTTTTAACTTCTTCATTGTGATTCCGGAAATTCTTTCTGCCCTGTTTTTCGGCTGGGTTATGGCGCACTTGCTTGGAAATGACCGGATGAAAGCTCTCTTGGTAGGTGGAATCTGCTTTCTCGCTGCCGCTATCCTGACGCAACGGATTCAGGAGTTAACTCTTCCGGATGAATCCGTTACGCCAGTCGTAGCAACTCAAGCCGATGCAGCATAGCGAAAAATCGGGAGTCGTGGAGCGGCGCTTTGTGCATCACCCTGAAAAATCGGGGACACTCCGGGCTGGAATCCGAATCGCCGCAACGTCCGATCCGCAGGCGTGTCCCCGATTTTCGCAATCTCTATTCACCGGCATCTGCTCTTTTGTGGGGCGGCGCCTTGCGCTGCGCCTTGTGCATCGCCCGGCTCTTCAAACTACACCTTATTTCCCGGCGTGCTTCTCTGTCTTATTCAAATCCTTTGCAGCGCTCAAATGCTGTTCCAGCGTAGGAAGCGTACTTGACGCAAACTGTTTGATATTAGGATCGGCTCCGTTCTGCGCTTCGTTCTTGAATTCATTCACGTCCTTTTCGTGGTCTTTTACCATATCTTTCATATAGGCCTTGTCGAAAGCGGGACCCGACAGCTTGGCTAGTTTATCGACATGCGATTGCTGTTTGGAATCGAGCGATTGGGGAAGATCGATTCCTTCCTTACTGGCAATCTCTTTCAGTTGATCGTTGGCTTTAGTATGATCATCGATCATTCTTTGCCCGAATTGTTTGACGGCATCGCTGGATGCCTTCTGAACGGCGAGCTTCCCAAGTTCGACCTCGGTCATTCCACCGATCGCAGCCTCCTTCGCAAACTTTTTGTCGTCTACTTTCGCGGGCATCGACTCGCCTTGGCTCTGGGCGGTCGGATTGTTCATGTCGGGATTTGAAGGCCGGTTCGGGCTTTGCTGCGGCATCGACGGGGATTGGCCGTTTCCGCCTCCGCCGGCGTGCTGCGCGACCGCAGCACCTGCCCCGAACAGGAACAGACCCACGCTCAAAACTAAGCTGTTAACCAGGATTCTCTGCATAGTTGTCTTCCTCTACTTCATTTGAGGTAAGCCGGTAATGGCCACGTTTCAAGCGTTCTTGCAGTAGCCCGCCGAACCGGCAGCGACCTGGGATATCTGCGGGTTCTTGCTAAATCTATATGCAACGTGATATGGATTCATTACTTCGGTCACCAATAAGAGATCATTCCTGTGAAACTTCGTGCCTTCGTTGTCATGCCTTTCGGCAAGGTTAGTGTTGCCGGTTCACGACGGCGAGGGTCCGTCGAGATCGACTTCGATGCGGTTTTTAATTATCTGCTGAAACCTGCGTTGAAGAATGCGGGTTGCGAGCCGGTCCGCGCGGATAGCGAAACGTCGGCCGGCGATATCCGGTCCGATATGTTCTTCGAATTGGTAACCGCGGATGTAGTGATTGCAGATCTCTCGCTGCCAAATGCCAATGTGTTTTATGAACTAGGCGTGCGCGACGCGGCCTGTCCGCGAGGCGTCCTTATCATTCACGGAGGCTGGACGTCGGAGCGCCCATTCGACGTTGCTCCAGACCGCAGCTTTGCGTATGCCGGACACCTGTTTGCAAGTGAGCCGGCAGTTCCGGCTACCCCGGAAGCCGGGCACGAACTCGAGAAAGAAGTCGAGCGCCTTTCAAAGGTCTTCAAAGAAGCTCTCTCTCTTGATATGCAGAGTACCGGAAGCCCGGTCTATTCTCACCTTCCGGGGCTGAAGGCCGCGAACTGGGAAGGAATCGACACCTCCAAGGCGCGCTACTTTGGCGCGCTGAACGAAGATTGGCAGGAGCGCGTTCGAATGGCAGAGGCGAACCAGCGCCCCGGACACATTCTGACGCTTGCCCAAGACGCTCCCACCAGAGCGCATCGAACCAGGATTCTGATGCTTGCGGCGCGCGCTCTCATCGGGCTTTGCCGCTTCGCCGCTGCCCGGGAGGTGCTGACCGAAGTCATCCATCTGTCTCCCGATAACGCCGAAGCGCATCTCCAGCTTGCCGTCATACTCGCGAACTTGGGTGAAACCAGCCAGGCCGAGCACGAACTTCGCCGCTTGTTGCAGCAGTGTGAACATACTCCCAATAACGAGGATCTGATCGGGCTCGCGGGCGCCGTCCTCGGCTACGTTCACCGCGTGCTCTGGTACTTGCAATGGAAGGATGAGCCCGACGCCGCTAAGCGCAAAGAAAAGGCCAAGGAATCGTGGCGGCTTTTACTTTCGGCGATTCGCGGATTCGCCGAGGTCCACCGCCGTCATACGGATCAGTACCTGAGTGGATACAACGCCCTGCTGCTGATGGAGCTGCTCAAATACTTATTCCCGGATTTTCAGCCCTCGCCGCCGTTCCCCAGCCGCGCCGAGTTGTCTGCGGTGGTTCGCTACACCGCAACCGCCGAGCGCGAGAATGCCGAATTCACCGGCGATTACGACACCCAGTTCTGGAGCGCGCTCGCCTTATCCGGACTCGATATGATCGACGGCAACGATAACGGCGCTATTCAGACAGTCCGCGACGCCTGTTCTGTCCCATCGGCGACCCTGTTTCACCTCCAGTACTTTGTCGACCGCTTGCAACTTCTCGAGTTGCTGCAATTCAGCCCGGTGGTTATCAGCTCCGCTACCTACATCGTCCGGGAAGCCCTCCAGGCGAAGCTTCGCGAAAGGAAGTGGAACAAAGTTCTGCTGTTCTACGGGTACGCCATCGGCGCCGTCGATTCGCAAGGTGCATCTCCGCGGTTTCCGGCGGAGAGCGCCTCTGGCGTGCAAGCCCAAATAGAAGAAATTTTGAATCGCTGGCAGGTTGGCGAGAACGACCTTGCAATCTGCGCGGCATCGACCGAAGGCGACGTGATGTTCGCCGAAGCCTGCCTGAAGCGAAAAGCCAGTGTGCGGCTGATGGTGCTCGAACCGACTTCCGATGAGCTCATTCGGGGTCTGGCTTCTCCAGCCTCCGGCAATTGGGCCGCCCGTGCGCGAGATCTGATCGATCGGCCCGACACCGAGGTCTGGTATCACAGAACGGAACTGGGTGATGCGGTTGACCAGAGTGCGTTAAAAGCACGCCACAACCGCTGGATGATCAATACCGCTCGCATGGAGGTGGAGGGCGCCGGGCACGCGGAGCCGGGAAGAACCGGACTCGAGACCGGACTCTTCGGGCTGCTGCTTTGGCAGGGTGAGAATCAGGCCGACGATCCCACCAGCCCGGCTTTCTTCGTTGCCGAAATTCGCAAAGGCGACCGCTACCGGGGGCGGGTGGAAACGATCAATCCCGCTATGCTCCGTGCAGAAGAAGCGCTAGCGCAGGCCTGAAGGGTGGGACCAGCGCTCGTGCCTGATTCAGCGCGTACTCACGCGGTCTTATGAGGACTAATGCGCTACTCGCGACCTAAGCTTTGTGGGGCGGCGCCGTGCGCTGCGCGGGCCCCTTGGGCCCGCTACTCCGAGCTCGTTGAATTAATTTGACGCGTAGCGCGCCCTTACTCATTGCGGCCATGTCTCCGCGCTAAACCGGCAGCGACTCAATGATGTTGAACTCACCAGCAACCGGGAGAACACGGCTAACGCCGAAGCCTGTGCTCGCGAGCAATTCGCGATATTCGTCTAGTGTGCGTTCCCTTCCTCCGGTCAGAACCATCATGGCAACATCGGCGGTCTTCGCCACTGACGACGAATTACCTTCAGGGACTATGTACTCGATCAGCAAAAGAACACCGTCTTTCGGAACCGCGCGCCGGCAATTGGTGAGAATTCTGCGCGCCCGCTCATCGTCCCAATCATGTATTACATGCTTCATCAGGTACGCGCGGCAGCCCGCTGGCACTTCCTTGAAGAAATCACAACCTTGTACGTAGCTGCGAAGCTGCAGATCACCGCCGGGAAAGCCTCGCTCGGAAGCCCGCTCGACCACATGAGGTAGGTCGGCCAGAACTCCACGAATTGTCGAATGTGCACGCAGAATGCTGGCCAGTAAGACGCCATTGCCGCCTCCGACGTCCATGAGACTGTCCCAGGCGGCGAAGTCATAGGCTTTGGCGATTTCCGGCGCAACGATTTGCGACAAACTGGTCATGCCATCATCAAAGGCGCCCGCTAACTCAGGATGTGTTTTCAGGTAATCGAAGACGTTCGCCCCGTACAGCTTCTCTCTTGCGGGCCGGCCAGTTTGAATGCTGTGAATTATTTCTCCGAACGGTGCGAAAAACAGCTCGCTGCCTCGAAAGACGATGAACGAACGAACCGACCCCGGAACATCGGAACGGAGAAAACTTGACAATTCGGTATTGGCGAATGTGCGCGGGCTGGTCTCCTGAAACACACCGTTACTTGCGAGAAAGCGCATCAGGCGATAAAGAGCATGCTCGTCCACAGCGATTTGCATGGCGACATCCGCAGTCTGGCGCGCGTTGCCGCCGAGCAGATCGGCCAAACGCAGTGCGGCAGCAGCGTACAAGGCTTGGTGGACCAGCAGGCCGTCAGCCATCCTTAAGAGTTGCAATGGGCCGGCAGGCGGAGTGATTTGTTCCGGCATAACATGAGAATTATTAGTTACTTGACAATACCGATTGTTCGAGACTCGGTTGTGCGGCAATGACTTCGCCCATTGCGCCAGGTTTATATCGATAGGGCCCGAGACGCGTCATCAAAGAAGCACCAACAATCGCGGCCAACGAGAACAGGGCAAGCGCTACAGCATAGGAGTGCCGTGCATCAAAGGCAGCACCCATGACAAATGTGCCGAACGCTCCTGCCAGAACGAAGCCGGAGAAAATCGTACCGTAAATGGCCCCGAAAGAGTGAATACCGAAATATCGGCTAATCAGATACGCCACAATGTCCGATTCGGCCCCCAATGCAAAACCGACAAAGAGGGCAGCGGCAAGAGCCAGCTCACCCGATTCAGCTATGCGAAGCAAGCCGATAGCCACACCAGCACCGGCATAAGTAATCGCCGCAACGTATGGTGCGAAGAACCGATCTATCAACACACCGGAGCAAGTCCTCCCTATAAGCACCCCGGCCCCCAAAACGGAGCTGGCCAACGCGGCGGTCTTTGCCGTGCTGCCATGATCGGCTAGAATCGCCGGCAGATGTGTAAAACAAGCATGGATAGCGCTTGATACCAGAAGGACGCTCGTCAAAATGAGCCAAAAAGCAGAACTACGCAGCGCCTCACGCCGGTTCACGCCGATTTCGGTCACTTCAGAAAACGGTTTAGCAATTTGGGCTGCAGCTCCGTCGGGCAATAGATTCAGCGCCTCGGGCCGGTCTCGCACGAAGCACGCCACTAGCGGCGTCGAAATCAGCAGACTTGCCGCCCCAATCGTGGCGTAAGCGAAGCGCCAACCACCTATGGCGATCAGATACTGCGCGAACGACGGCATAACTAGCGCTCCAAAGGCAAAGCCCGAGACCATCAGCGCCAGAGCTAGACCTCTCTTTTTGTCGAACCACCGCGAGATCACTTTGCTGTAGGGTACCGGTCCGGCTCCTGCTTCGACCAGACCGACAATCGCAAATAAGGCGTAGAGTTGCCAGATCCTCGAGGACCAAAAGCTATTTGAGAGTAATACTATGGCCATCACTAACGTGCACGGGAGAATGACCTTACGCGCTCCGAAACGGTCCGTGAGCCATCCCACCAGGGGCGTTGCCGCCGCGACAGCGATATTGTGAAGAGAAAAAGCGAAGGAAATGGCCGCACGCCCCACATGAAAGTCTGCTGCAAGCGGTTTTAGGAACACGCCGAATGAGTACACCACAATTGGGACAGACCCGAAAAGAATGGCGACCGCGCTTGCGAGAACGATCCGCCAGCCATAAAACAACTTGCGGCTTTTTGTCATTGAGGCCCTCATCTTACTTCGGCGCCTAACCTTCCAACAGCGTGGGAGCCGGCATCAGATGTACACAACCGGGGATCATACCTAAACTCTAGATCGGTGCATTTCGCGCGACAAGCTAAATGTATTTAATATTTGTTGAAGGAAACTCAAGAATGGATTTCACCTCGCGCCAGCTTCAGGCTTACCTGCTCGTAGCCCAGCACCAGAGCTTTGCACGAGCGGCGGAAGCGCTCTTCATCACACCGTCGGGGCTGAGCGTACTGATACGCGAACTGGAGAATCATATCGGCTTCCGCCTGTTTGACCGCACCACTCGCCACGTCGCATTGACCGCTGAAGGCAGCCGATTTCTGGCCACGGTCCAGAAATGTATGGATGAAATTAGCGCGGCGGCGTCAAATCTGGGAGACAGCGTGAGGAGGGCGGGGCAGACACTCTCCGTCGGCGCTCACAATTGGGCGGCGGCGCATATCCTCCCGCAGGCGATCAAAGAATTTCGAACTCATCGGCCCGAGCTGCAAATTCGCCTGTTTGACGGCGATCTCAGCTCCGTGTGCGAAATGGTGAAACACGGAGAACTCGATATGGCATTCGGCTTTTTTAAAAAGCAGCCAAACCTCCGGCGGACGCCTTTCTTCCGATTCGCTTTGATTGTGCTTAGGCCGCAGGACGACGCCGCTCCGCGCCGGGCTTCTACTACTTGGTCTGCATTAAAAGGGGAGCAGTTGCTTTCGCTTCCCTCAGCCAGCCCCATCCAACGAGTGATCGATAAGCATCTCGGGCGGGCTGGCGTCGCGCGTGAGACAGCGATCGTTCTCAATCAAGCTGACACGCTGCTTGCGATGGTGGAAGCGAATCAGGGGATCGCAATCCTTCCCTCAACAGGCTTGGCGGCATGCCGGACCCGCAGAGTAGTAGCGAGTCGGCTCATCAATCCGACGGTGACAATGGATTGGTGCCACATTCAAAATCACGGCCGGAAATTGCCCCCGACCGCGGAAGAGTTCACATCTTTTCTTCAGGGTTACATCGCGCGGTGGGCGGGGCGATCCGGCGTTCTTTAGTCGCAAACCACGTGGCCGTCGCCTGCGATTTCGTTTGGTAATTTTCCTTTTCACGCATTCGTCCTCCCCAATCACGGCATCGAAAAATAACCCATCTCTTTCTAAATCAATCGCCTGACCTTCTTCCGAACGATCTCGCTGCTCGCCTTTGCGCCACACTCGTATCGCGCCAACATCATGAGCGATTCTGCCCACCCCCCGTCGTGTTCCCCGGAGACTCCGCCGGAACCGCGGCGCGATGGCCGCACTGGTCCGACTACTCCCGACGGAAAAGCGCGTTCCAGCGAAAATGCCATCACGCATGGCTGTCGCTCCGCAAAATTAATCCTGCGCCACGAAGATCCAGCCGAGTTCGAAGCGCTTCGTGATGCCTGGTTTCGGCATTACCAGCCGGAGACCGAGATAGCCTGCGCGCTGGTCGAGGAAACGGTACGCGCGCATTGGTACCTCAAACGAGCGCAAAAGCACCTGGAAAACGTCGAATGGGAGCTTCCTGCCAATGCCTATCACTGGACCGAAGAGCACGAACGCATGTTCCGGAACTTCACCCGCTATAAGAACTCCTACGAGCGCACGTTCTTCCGGTTCTTTAAGGAGCTGGAAGCGCATCTCAAACGCAACACGCCGGCCGCCGAATTGAAACAACATGCCCTCACTCTCGCCGCGCAGTTCCAAGCGCAGCATTCGGCTAACGAAAAACCGGCCCCAACTGCTCGTCACGATCACGAAGCTTTCGAGCCTCGATGCGAGTCTGTAATGCATCCTCAATCTCCCGCGCCGCTCCCCGTCCCCCATTGCCGTACCTAGCCGGAGTTTGGACATTTCGTGTTGCTGTTCTTCGTAAGGTGGCTCGTGCTCTGCACCAGAGTTGGGCAGTCGTGGCGCACGCTTTAGCGTGCCGTGCTGCACTTCAGTGCGGCATGTGCCGTGCCCACTTCAGTTCGGCATTCCCGGAGTTCGGCCATTTCCTGTTTGCTGTTCTTAGTGGGGCAGCTCCCCGAGCTGCGCCGGGCGCCCTCGCCCGGCTGTTCGAGAATTCAACAATCTATGCCGACGAGGCGTCGCGGATTCTGCTCCACCAAAACTAAATGACATTAGCCCCGAGCTGCGCCGGGCGCCCTCGCCCGGCTGTTCGAGAATTCAACAATCTATG
>DAISJE010000043.1:0-15306 GCA_036821665.1 Bryobacteraceae bacterium
ACTTTGCTGTCGATCATGGTGCAAGGGTGATTAATTGGAGCGGTTATGTGGATGAATTTGCGATTGCCCGCCGCGCTCGCAACAAAATCGAAGCACTATTCTCCGAATTACGCAATCAAGTCCAGCTCCGCAAGGTCCGGCTGCGGGGTCTGCGAAATGCGAAAGAGCAATTTACATTGGCGGCAACGGCGCAGAACGTCAAACGGCTGATCAGGTTTCTGAACCAACCGAAACATCCGGTTGTAGGGATGGCCTGAAAAAGGCCATCATCCCAAACGCCGGCCCGACAAAAAACAAAACTGTGTTGCCCGAAACCTTAGCCAAAAAGCGCAAATCACGATTTGGCGCGGCGTTCACTTTCCGATGCCCAATAGCTAAAGCAGAATCTTCACAAACCATTTACGAAGCAAACTGCATTTGAGCAAGTCCTATTGGCGAAGGTCCCGGCTCGCGTCTGCGCTCGTTAGCACATTCGCGCGGATCCGACAGGCCCTTCGCGATCACCTCCGGAACCGAGGCTCACTTTCCGCGTGAAATGGAACTTTTAAAGAATCAGAAATTTATCGACTTGGCTCTAATCGGCACAGCGCTTACGATATTAAGCCTGACAGGTTGTAAAGCAAAGCCCCCTGGCCGCGTAGAGAAAAAAATTGCTCAGGAGAGCAAGGATTTGATAATTGGGGGGAAGGATTGGCATAACCCAGTTCCTGACGATGCGTTGAACGTCAAGGAGGGAGGACAACACTTCCAATATCACTGCCAAGTCTGTCATGGCCTTGATGGTCACGCTACTGGAGTTCCATTCGCACGAAATATGTCGCCACCTGTTCCGGATCTTGCTACTACGGCCATTCAAAAGTACGCGGACGGCCAAATGAAATGGATCATCGAAAACGGTATTCGCATGACCGGGATGCCGGGATGGAAAGGGCTTCTTGACGATAAACAGATGTGGCAGATGGTTCGCTACATCCGGCATCTGCCCTCGAAGGGAAGCCTTGGCGTGCCAGAGGTATTTTTACGTGGAGGTAACACGCTCGGGCTGGACCACGAGCATACCCGCAACTAAGTAGTGATGCCCGGACGCTCACATCGTCCAGATGTCAACGTTGACTTTCGGCGGTCTTAGATTTTCGCTTTCGAAGCAGCGAGGGAGCTTTGATCGCCGCAGTAAGGAGGGCTCCCGTAATGACGGCTCCAAAACCTGCCATCGTTGCATACAACATAAACCTGTAGTGCAAAATGCGGAAAAAATTCGGTGCCTATATCGTGGATTAGCGGTCAACTTCCGCACAATGCATGAAAAGTTTGTGCGGGTTCCGCCACAGCCCCGTCGTAAATGCGATGGCAGAGCCAATGAGCTTGGGAAATCGCGCTATGTAGTGCATCGGTTCCTGGCAGATTCCTGGATGACTGGAAGCTTTCCAGCCTTTCTCTTGCTTCCGCCAACATATTGGCGATATCTTCGAGTTCCCGCCGCTCAGGGTTGGACATGAACCTGCCCGCCAATTAAGGTCATTTAACGCGCGATTTGATACATGCAAGGGACGAAAACATGCGCTCCGGGGGCGAAACTAAGGCGAATAACTTAGCTCAAAAAAAAATAGATTTGCAATCGGCCACGTTCAGGCCCTTACCTCAACGGCATAATCGTTGAGGCGATCCGCATCACATCGTTACTTGAGTGGTCAAGGCGAATTCACGCAGTTCGGGGTAATGGCGCACCAGCGAAGGTGGTGCTTGCACAGCCGTTCCTTTGAGCATGGACATTATTTGAATCGCGTTCACGGGGGCTTTGCCGATGTTATGGTTGTTACTCAAGACGTACGTGTTTTTCGTTCTACCCGCAACGAGTTTCACTCGATCCACCCACGGCGCCAGCTCGTCTACGGAATAGAGGTAGTCATACCGCTCGCGAACGGTGGCCGTTTCGGAGAACCAGCTTCGATAATTCCGGCCGTGCAGCCGGATGTAGCCAACTGTCGAAGTGGCATAGTGGGCCGGTTCGATCGATCGCTTGAATAGCGGCTGATCGATATTGCACAACCCGATGTCAAGCTCGCCAAGAAAATCCAGAATCTCCGGGTCGGTCCAACTCGCGTGCCGGACCTCCAGCACGAGAGGATATTCGACAAAGCACCGGCTCAGGGTTGCCAAGTACTGCCTGTTCTCCGGCGAGTTTTTAAATGACCACGGAAATTGAAGCAGGAGGGCACCGAGGCGGCCGGCTTCCACAAGCGGTCCAATTCCGTCCTTGAAATCCTTTTCGTCATTGGGCCCCGGTCTCCGTTCATGAGTGAATGAGTGAAACAGCTTGGCGGTGAACTGGAAGGCGCCGCTTGCTGCTACGCTTTCCCCCCACTTTCTCGCCGTAGCTGGCTTTGGTGCACCGTAGTAGGAAGTATTAATCTCAATTGTGTCGAAGTATTTCGCGAGATAGGCAAGCTGATCGAAGCCGTGCGGCTTGGGTTTAGGGTAGACGATACCGTTCCAGTCCTTGTAAGCCCAGCCTGCCGGCCCCACGCGAATCACGTTGAGCAGTTTAACGCGGCGAAGATCCTCCGTAGAGGCAAGTGAGACAGGTTGTACTTGAAGTACTAGCCGCGTTCAATCCCCAGCGGCCATCCGGCTGTGAAACTTTGAAACTCATTTGTACTTCAAACCTGTGAGTTGCGAAGCTTTTTACAAACAATCTATGCATAGACTTTCTAAATTGCCCGCTGTGTCGCTGTTAGCCCTTTCGGTTCCTTTTTTTCTGCAAGCCACGATGGCGTTTGGGCAACATGCTGACGAACACCCAGGCGGTGGGCATCCCGCTCAGGGACACGCGCCTGAAAGTCGTGACGTTGGACATGGTTATGTTCCACGGCACGGCCCGGCACCCAGCGCGCACGAGGCTGCGCCCGCTGCGCGGCGACCCGAACCGCAGCAGAATGAGCGCCGCGAACCGGCACCGGCGCAGCGGCGCGATTTTCGGGACCAGCCTGGACATCCGAATGCACCACACGTCGACGCTCGCACCGATCATTGGGTGGGTCATGAAGGCCATGACTCACGCCTCCACCTGGATCACCCCTGGCAACACGGCCACTATATGGGAGGTTTCGGTCCAGGACATGAGTGGCATTTGGCGGGTGGTGGCCCGAACCGGTTTTGGTTCAACAACTGGTACTGGAGTGTAGCGCCCATCGACCTCTCTTATGTGTCCGGCTGGATTTGGGACTCGGACCCAATCGTAATCTACGAGGACCCGGACGATCCAGGTTGGTATCTTGCCTACAACGCCAGACTTGGCGTCTACGTTCATGTGATGTATCTCGGCTAGTTACATCTGTTAGCGCGAAGTAGGCTACAGGCCACTGTGGTTTTGCCGATAAACTGAATACGGGGTCGACAAGTGCACGGGCTGTTCGTTTCGCGGGCAGCTCCGGCCCCGCCATTTATGGCACAACGCTCAAGCGTTACGCCGGGATGACGCTCGATCGCGGCTTGAACATTTTAGTTAGTGCTCGCCAGATCCAACGGAACAGCAAAATCGAGATCACGCACGCGCAGAGGGCAATCACAAAAAGGACAACGGGGTGAACGGACACGACCAGCGCGCCCACGAAGGCGATTGCATCCCCTAACAGGCTAAGCAGGAAATTCGAGAACGGCTCGGGAGAGGTATTAGCGGCCAACCGGGTTGCGGTCTTCGTTCCATGCGAACTCAGTGCGATTCCACCGCCTGCCAGCATCGCGATCAACTGGATCTTCGGATCGAAGTGAGCGAAGGCGCCAGCAGCCAGAATCGCCCCTGCCGGTACACGAATAAAGGTATGCACAAGATCCCAAACGGAATCGACGGCGGGGATCTTATCCGCGACGAACTGCACGGCATAAAGCACACCAGCCGCCACAAGCACCCAGGTATGTCCCAAATAGCTAAGGTCGCCTGGAAGCCGGGCCATGTGAAAACGCTGCAATAAACCGAGCGTTAGCACAGTGGCATACAGATTAATACCGGAGAGCCACGCCGAACCCATCGCAAATGCGAGCGTGCTCAGGACCATACACAAATTTTAAGTCGAATTGAAAACGCCCACGAGAATAAGAGTTTGCGTGGAGCGAACAGAGCCTCCGTGCTGCTGTCCGCTCCGCGATCATGATCGGAATACTTGCGTCTTGTTCTTTGGTGAAGCGACAGCCCGAAGCGTTACATTTTTTTGCTTTGGACTTGTTAAGTTTGAAGATGATGCCAATAACAGCGACGAAACGAATTGCCCCACCCAAACGGCTCATGTTTGGCCCTGGACCATCCATGGTGGACGCGCGAGCGTACGAAGCCATGGCTCAGCCGATTGTCGGTATACGCGATCCGTATTTCCTGGAGATCATGAGCGAAATTCAGGCCGGCTTACGCGAACTCTTCGGCACGGTGAACCAGAAGACTTTTACGATTCCCGGGGCGGGCAGCGCTGCGATGGAGGCGGCGATCGCGAATTTCGTCGAGCCGGCATCTAAATTCGCGATCTTCGCCGCCGGACATTTCGCGGATCGTATGGCTATCGCCGCGCAGCGGCAGCATGCGAATGTCGTTCGGTTGGAAAAGCCCTGGGGTGAGGTCTTCACCGCTGAAGAAGCGGAACAGTTTATCGAAAGGGAGCAGCCGGATGCGATCGGTTTTGTCCAAGCCGAAACGTCTACCGGGGCCTATCAATCCGGTCGAGCGATCGCTCCGGCCGCCCAAAAAGCCGGAGCGCTGATCATCGCCGATTGCGTGACCTCGCTAGGAGCTATGCCGGTGGAACTCGATTCCGTCGGCATTGATGTAGCCTACAGTTGCTCCCAAAAAGGCTTAAGCTGTCCGGCGGGTCTGTCGCCCATCTCGGTTTCGCCAAAAGCCTGGTCCCGGCTCGAGCAACGCGCCGATGACGGCCACACCTGGTATCTCGACCTGCGGCTGATGGGTAAATACTTCGAGCCGCCATACGTCTATCACCACACGCCCTCACCGCCGCTCTACTATGCAATGTATGAAGGTCTTGCCGCGATTGAAGATGAGGGCTTACGTAATCGCTGGGACCGCCATCTCCGCGCCGGCCAGCGCCTTGTCGCCGGCTTGACCAGACTTGGATTCGAGCCCTTTGTAAAGCAAGCCGACGATCGGATCTGGCATCTGACAACGGTAGTTCCACCGTCTGGAACTAAGGAAGCGGAATTACGCGAAAAACTTTTGACTAAATACAACATAGAGATTGCGGGTGGACTCGGGCAGGTCGCCGGCAAGATTCTGCGTATCGGCACTATGGGTCCGCTGGCTACGGACGATAACGTCGACTTCCTTCTAGAAGGAATTGCAGCCTGCATGTAGTCAGTTCGATCCCCGTCAGCACAACGCGCATGCCGTCCGATTTCGTCATTCAACTGGGGCTCTGCCAGTTGCAGCTTTTGAAAGGTGACATCACAACCATATCGGTGGATGCCATCGTGAATGCCGCGAATTCCCACTTGGCCGGCGGGGGTGGTGTGGATGGCGCTATCCATCGAGCGGGTGGGCCGGACATCATGCGTGAACTCGACGAGATCCGCGCTCGGATCGGTATTTGCCCCGCCGGCGGGGCGGTCATTACCGCGGCAGGCCAGTTGCCGGCTCGTTATGTCCTTCATGCCGTCGGGCCTCGCTATAGCGACGGCAAACACGGAGAACCGGAAAAACTTACTTCTTGCTACACGACCTGCTTGGATCTGGCGGCCGAGCGCGACGTGAAGAGCATCAGCTTTCCTTCGATTAGCACGGGTATTTACGGCTATCCTTTGGACGAAGCTGCCGGTATCGCAGTGAACACGGTAGCGCACTGGCTGCGCGCCCACACCGGGTCGATACGTGTTGTAAAGCTGGTACAGTACAGCGATCGGGACCACGAAGTATACCGTCGTCACGCGCAGAAATTGCGCGGGGAGCTCGCGGCCGGCGGCCGCAGTTAGAATGTGAATGTGCCCGCGCTCCTAGCGAGGCGAAGATTCAACGATTGCCATGCAAGTTCTCGAGGCTGGAATCAACAAATATCTGCTCCTGGAATTGGATCCTGACTTCGTCGGTAATATCGCGAAGCAGGCGGGGTTTGAGTTCAAGATCGACGATCAGGCCCGCGTGATGTCCCTGGATCTTTCGGCCACAGAACGGCAGGCTCCGCTGCTGCTGTTTGACGCTGCCGATCCCGGAAACCTGGGATGGTTTTCGCGCTGCCAGTTCTACGTGGACGGAAAAACCGGAAGCGTGCTGCAAACTCCTTTATCGGTAGCGAATCAGCGCGACAGGTCGGGACGTGTCTTGCAGCAGAGCATCCGCGTGCAGATCGCCAAAGAGCTTCCTGGGGCATTCCGCATGCCCGGCCGGCAGCCGGTCACAGAGCAAGTCGTCTATGCCGTTTTCTTTAATCTGCTGCAGGCTTTAATGAATACGGGCGTCGGTGTCTGTGGTGGGCCGACCGTAAAGCCGTTGGCCGGCCGCACTGAGCAGGTGGGTCCTCGGAATTAGCGATTCTCGAGAAGCGGCCAAGGTCCGCTTTTCAGTCAAAATACGCAAAAAACTGGGACTTGGGTTCGTTCAAGCTTTTGCACTCTACCGACCGGGTATTCGGCAGCAGAGTGTCCATGCCTGGACGTGGCGGGCACCGTTGGTTTGGTTATCGACCCAGATACGCCAACCGTTGAAGCCATAAGCGGCGCCGGGAAGGGAAACGGTCCAAACCCCGGGATAGCCAAGCGTGCCCTCATTCGAATACCATCCACCACCGGTTGCGGTTCTGCCGGCGGGACAGGATGCATCGGCCGCAGTCCAGGAATTCACAGGGACGGCAATTAGGGCGGACGATGCGGTTGTGCAGTCAAGCGCGGTTGCAACCGGCGCGGCATAGTAGCCCACCACGTCCACAACTGCGTGAGACGTTACCGAACTCGAAAGGCTAAAATCGGGGCCGCCACCCGGGAAGACGGGCACGATGGTTGTGTTGGCAATGTTCTGGCCCGCTGCAAAGTTCAGAACGCTGGCCGTAGGCTGTGGACTGAGATATCTCCATGCCTTGAAATAGCCGAGTTGGCTTGGCTGAATCGCGTGAAGCGTCATCGCGACCGCCTGAGCAACTCCGAACGGGATTCCACACGATCCGTTGAACCCACCTTGAGATACGAAAGTGCTACCGTCTACGTCGAAGTTTCGAGTGGTACCAGCCGCAATCGCTCCTCCCGCATTGCGAGTGTCGGCAATACGGCAGGGTGGTACGGGTGTGTAGACCAGATCATCGGCGACATCGCCTAGTGCGTTTGGCAAAACGGTTCGGCTCGTCTTACCGGTCGCCAGGACATTCATCATTTCCTCGAACGTAGATGCTTCGCCTGCTTTTAGCAGGTTGTCTGGCGTCAACTTCATGAGAGCAGCCTGCACGTCATTCGCGAAATTCGGATCCCAGCGGCCGCTTGCCTTTGCAGCATCCTCCCAGCGCGCCACAATGGCGCCGGCATACGCAGCCTTGTCGATGGCTATCTGCTCCAGTTTTTCTTGATATTGCGCCCGGTCAACTGCTGCTTGCGAGTCCTGCGGATTCAAAGGCCGCGGTACTTGTGCCAGGCTATGTGGGATAGCAACAGCCAATATTGCGAGAATACCGGCGACTCGGTTCAGACTAGTACACGTTGTGCTGTTTACCTCACGTGGTGTCGTCATGTCTTGCTTCCTTTCCAGCGACGGTTCTCAGCTATTCTGAGCCGTCCTGTTGGGGCAATTCATTGGCACGCGTGCGGCCAAAACCATGGATAGCTAGAGATGCGGACCAGTGACCCTGGCGGGCACACTAAACTGTCTGAGCGCTTACTTCCTCTTTGGCTTTTTCGACTACCTGTTCGATTTCAACTTTGTACCGGTTCAGCCACTCTTCGTTCGTCGCTTCAAAGCGCATGACGAGTACCGGCTGAGTATTTGAGGCTCGCACCAGACCCCACCCGTGCTCGAACGGAACACGCACGCCGTCCACATCGACAACTGCATAGTGCTGCCGTATGTGATCGGTCACCTTCTGAACCACTTTGAACTTCAGATCATCGGCACAGTCGATACGGAGTTCGGGCGTAGACACCAGTTTAGGAATGCCATCTAGCTGGTACGAGAGCGGCTTTCCCGATTTGGCCACGATTTCGATCAGCCGGCAGGCAGCATAGATCGCGTCATCGTAGCCGTAATACCGGTCCGCAAAAAACATGTGACCCGACATTTCGCCCGCCAGTTCCGCGTGTTCCTGCTTCATTTTGGCTTTTATTAACGAATGACCGGTTTTATACATAATGGGCTTCCCGCCCAGTTCCGCCAGCTTGTCGTACATAGCTTGCGAGCACTTTACTTCACCGATGAAGGTAGAACCGGGTTTTCGCGCAAGAATTTCGCGCCCAAAGATCAGCAGCAGCATATCGCCATACACGACATTGCCGTTTTCGTCGACGGCGCCCAACCGGTCGGAATCACCATCAAAAGCGACGCCCAGTTCCGCTTTATGTTTGCGAACGCCTTCCCGCAGATGATCGAGATTCGAGAGAACGGTGGGATCGGGATGATGATTCGGGAAGCGGCCGTCCATGTCAAAAAACATTTCCACCGCATGTACATTCAGTTTTTCGAGCAGCTTGTGCACAACCGGACCGGCTGTCCCATTGCCTGCGTCCAGCACAACGTTCACTCTCCGCTCAAACCGGAACTGCGATGCAATTTCGTCAACATAGGGACTCACGGCGTCTACCTGCTTTACCGATCCTTCCCCCGATTCGAAATCTGAACTCGCAATAAGCTTGTAAACGTTCTGGATTTCGCTTCCATGCAGGGTACCTGGGCCGCAAACGGTCTTGAAGCCGTTGTATTCGGGCGGATTATGGCTTCCCGTAATCATGACGGCGCCGTCTGCTTTGAAATGCACAGCCGCATAGTAAAGAACCGGCGTGGGAACAACACCCAGATCGAGCACATGGGCTCCGGCAGCCATCATGCCGCGAAGCAGGGCTGCATGCAAACGGCCGCCGCTCAATCTGCAGTCGCGGCCCAGACAAATCGAGCGCCCGCTGTGACGAATCAGATAGGTAGCCAGACCGCGGCCCAAAGTTTCCACATCGGAATCGCGAAGTTCTTCTTCGGCAATTCCGCGGATGTCGTATTCGCGGAAGATACTCGGATTGAGCATATTTACTTATTCAGAATAATGTGTGCGTTGACTGGCAGAGTTTGCCCACGAAATTCTACCTCAGGTGCGCAGTGCCCCAGAGATGTTGCAGAATCCGTCATCCGATACTGAGATTGGACCTGGCATGAGAATCAGCAGCGCGGTCAGCGCGCTTCCCCCGTATTATTACCCCCAACAAGTATTGTTGGACGCTTTTCGGCGCTATTGGGGGACAAGACTGGACCGCTTCGACGTATTGGAACGTTTGCATGCCGCAACCGGAGTGGATGGCCGCTACTTAGCTTTTCCGATGGAGGCGTATCCCTTTAAGACCTGGGGCGAGGCGAATAATCATTGGATTGAGGCGACGCTCGAGCTGGGCGAGCAGGCTATTCGCCGGGCGATGCAACAGGCTGAAATCGAACCGAGAGATATCGGCGCGTTCTTTTTCGTTTCGATCACGGGAATCGCGAGCCCGTCTATCGAAGCACGGCTTATCAACCGTATGGGTTTAAGCCCGCGAACGAAGCGAATTCCGATTTTTGGGCTCGGGTGTGTGGCAGGGGCTGCCGGAATCGCGCGCGCAGCCGATTACGTGAAGGCGTTTCCGAGCGAGGCATGCCTGTTGCTATCGGTTGAACTTTGCTCGTTGACTGTACAGCGCGACGACCTTTCGGTCGCGAATCTTATTAGCACCGGCCTCTTCGGGGATGGGGCTGCGGCGGTCGTGATCAAGGGCAGCGATTTCGAGGATCCCGGACCTGAAATTATCGCGACTCGGTCCATTTTCTATCCGGAAACGGAATATGTGATGGGCTGGGACATCTCGCAAAACGGGTTTAAGATTGTGCTCTCACGGGATGTGCCGGAAGTAGTGATGCAGAACCTGGGGAGGGATGTCGACGAATTCTTGTCTGATAACGGGCTCATCAACAGCGACATCGGTAATTGGGTCATTCATACGGGCGGCCCGAAAGTGCTCGAAGCGACACAAGCCGCTCTGCGCTTGACGAATGGCGCGCTGGATGCGTCGTGGGACTGCCTCCGGCGCACTGGCAATCTATCTTCGGCTTCTGTTTTGTTTGTTCTGGAAGAAACCATGTACAAGCGGCGCCCGGAGCCGGGCACTTGGGGCATATTGGCCGCTATGGGACCGGGATTCTGCTCCGAATTGGTGCTGTTGAAATGGTAACCGGATTGGAGTCATCGAAACCCGCCACGTGGCGCGACGCATCTAACGTATTTTCATGCCAAAGTACTTCTGGCCGCTGTTAGCGCTCTGCGCAGCGTTATCGATTCCCATGGAAGCTCAATATCCTCCGGGACAAGCTCCCATC
This sequence comes from Bryobacteraceae bacterium, assembly GCA_036821665.1. Classification (GTDB taxonomy): domain Bacteria; phylum Acidobacteriota; class Terriglobia; order Bryobacterales; family Bryobacteraceae; genus Bog-105. The sequence continues at coordinate 10,520 of DAISJE010000043.1, forward strand.
CCGCCGGGAACACCTCCGGGCGGTGTGCCGCCGGGAGGTGGCGGCATCCCGTTCCCACACCGGCACAAAGATAAGCAGAAGCAGCCGGATTCGAATGCGCCGACGATTTCGGCCGAAGCAAGGACTATTTCGAACGACGGAAAAAAGCTGGTAGCTGCCACCAACGACGGACGCACGTTGACGATGGCCATCACGCCGCAAACGAAATTCATGCGTGCGGGTAACGACATCGATGCCGGCAAAGTCGTGCCGCGTACAACCATTCACGTAGAAGCAGCCGAAGACGACGAAGCCAATCTGACTGCGGTCAAGGTGGAGCTTCTGAAGGATGCGCCGGCCGCGGCGGCTGCGTCATCATCCACGCCCAGAAGCGCCGCCGGCGACGAGGAGATGACTCAATCGAGCATCCTGAAGGATCCGGTTGATGTTCCTGACCGACCCATTTTGAGGCGCGGGAAGCCAAGCGGCAGTCCATCTCGCGAAAGCGATTCCAGCACAGAAATAAGCAGCTCAAAAAGTGAAGCAGGGAGCGCCACAAACAAAGACGGCTCGGTCGATTTCACGATTGATGGCGATACGGCACCGGTAAAGAGAGCCAATTCACCGTCGCAGCAACTGGTGGAAAAGACAAAGAATTGGGCTGCAACGTTTACGAATGGTTTACCGAATTATATTTGTTCGCAGATGACGACGCGGTATATACAGCAATCTAAGACAACGGGTTGGGAGCCGCTTGATGTAATCACGGCGAAGGTAGTTTACGAGGACGGAAAGGAAAGCTACAAAGAAATCACGGTGGGCGGCAAGCGCACAAACAAAAGCATGATGGACCTGGGTGGCACAACGTCTACCGGTGAATTCGCGTCTACGCTGCACAGCCTGTTTTCAGATGCAAGCCAAGCCGAGTTTAAGCTTTATGAGACGACGACCATTTCCGGAATCACGGCGAAGGTCTACGATTTCAAAGTCGCTCTTCACAATTCCGATTGGTTCATCAATGTAGGCGGACAATCGCTACGCCCTGCTTATAGCGGGAGTGTCTGGATCGATCCTGCGACGGCCCAGGTACGGCGTATCGAGATGCAAGCCGATAATATTCCAAAAGATTTTCCCCTGGACTCGCTGGAGTGGGCCGTTGATTACGATAACGTGAGCCTGGGGACGTCGACGTTTCTGCTCCCCGTGCACGCAGCGAATTTAGCCTGCCAGCGTGGGACCACGATCTGCACCAAGAACACGGAAGATTTTCGGGATTACCACAAATTCAGCGGCGAGAGCACGATCGAATACAAGTAAGGCGTTCGGCTTTCTTCCGTCCGCATGCATAGGATTTGTTTAGGTCGTCAGTTTCCTTTACGCAATTCCTGTGAAAGCCCGCTCATTCCTTTACGGCGGTAGATCTCGGAGAGCCGCTGCTCTTCAGGCGAACTGGCAAGAGCGCGGCGGAGGACGGGATCATCGGTGGCTTGTTCAATATCGGCGCGAGTGGGTATCCAGAGTTTGCCGTCCGCAAACTCTACATCGCTCACAAATGCAAGCAAGGCGCCGATACTCATGGGCTGCCCGGTTAAATGAGAGAACCGCAGAGTGCCTTGCTGTCTCATTTTGCCGATCTGTACCGGCTGCAGTTGGAGCGCCGCCGGAACGGAGCCGGCCACATAATCTCTGCCTCTCTCATCGCGGACGATCCAACCCATATCGATACTCCGAACGGTCTTTTGGGATGTGTTGCGCACCTCTACTTCCGGGAAGCGCACTTCACTGCCCGCAACCTGAGCCGCGCCGCCGATGGCCTTTACGGGAGAACTCGGGAAGGAGACTGCGCCAACGTTCAATGGCTGCTCACGTGCGCCGGCGGGACGTGGCGCGTGCAGCAGTTCCAATCCGAGCTGCTGCGGCGTTATATCCTGCAGTCCGAAATTCAACTCTTCGCGAATCTGGGCGAGCTTGCCGGCTTCCAGCAGAGCTGCGAGATAGCGGCGGTCGCGCCGCGCTTGTAGTTCATAAACCATCAATGCCCGGCGAGACTGCAGCTTATCCGGACCATAAGACGTAAGATCGCTGAATAGTGCGCAGTCGAGCGAGACCTGAACAATTGCACCGTCGCTGGAGGCACTGAAAGGCCGCGAAAGCTCCATGTTAAGGCCAACCGGAAACACCTCCCCGGGTTCGACACGAAGGCTTGGAATCGTCACGGACCCGGTACCGGATGGCGTAATGTCCTGCGCTTCGACGCGCAGAGTCAATCCGGAAATGGGCTTGGTTCCTGTATTACGCAGCAACAAGGAGGCGTGAAGATCAAGCACCATCGATGCGCCCAACACACGAGCTGTGGTGAGGCCCAGATTCGTGGTAACGGGAAGCACCGGAGAATCGCGCGGGAACTCCACGTCCAGCCATCGCGCCCCGGAATCGGCGCCGAAAGAACAGACCGGGAAAAGCAGACACGCAACCAAGACCGCGCGCCATATTTTACGAGAACTACTGGCCATACACTTTGGTGATGGTTACCTCTCCCGTATCGTCATCCACGTAGCGAGCCGATATCGCCGATGTGCCGGAGAGCGACAAGACCGCAGTTGCGGGATGAAGGAGGGTCAAGGTCGAGCCCTGCGCGCCCACTGCAATGCCATCCGGCGTTGTCCGCAGAACAGTGCCGGTAGGACCCGCCTGGCGATCGAGCGTAACCAGCCGATGCAGCGATGCGAAGAGGTGATCGGTTTGCTCGCGCGGAATGTGCGTGAGCCACCCGCCGATGAATAATCCCGTAAGTCCAAGCGCGAATGCCACCCGGTAAAGAATAGTGCGTTTGCGCCCCACGTTTTCGATGCAGCGTGCGGCAGCCAGTCCGACACCAATGTTACCGAGCATTTCCCGCTCGAGCTGCGGCCAATCCGCTATGGCTTCAAATCCAGTTAGCGCTTCCGTCTTTGCTTCATGCTTTAACTCGAATCGAGCCGACCGAAAGAGCAGCACGTGATGCTCACAATCCGGACAGCGTTTGAGGTGCCGGCCGACTCTCCACCGGCCCTTCAGAGGCAAATCGCCGTGCGAGAACAGCGCTAAATCAGCCGGATCAGGATGCCCGTGATTTTGCTTTTCGGCCATCATGACGATTTCTTTGCCTCCAAATAGCGCTTGAACTTGATTCTGGCGTTCGCAATATGAGAACGTACGGTCGCCATCGAGCAATTCATATGAGAAGCGACCTGTTCGGCCGGCATCTCTTCCACATCTCGCAGCAAAAGAGCCATACGTTCGCGTTCTGTAAGTGTGGCGAGGCCGCCGTCGAGATGCAGCTTGCGTTCGCCGCGCAGGAGAAGTTGCTCGGGACTCTCATGCGAATTGGCAGCATTGGCCAAGTGCGTGACATCGACAAACGAAATACGCTTATTTCGGCGCAAAAAATCGATCGCCGTGTTGGCAGCTATGCGCGAGAGCCATTGCGCCGCTTTATCCAGATCCTTGAGCTGCGATTGCCGCTGAAGGGCTTTAATGAAAGTCTCCTGGGTGAGGTCCTGGGCGTCATCTACATTCCCGACGATCCGATAGATCAGCAGGAATATGCGGCGGAGGTTCTGCTGGAGGAACTGAGTTTGCGCTTCCGATTCTGCTTGAAGCTGGGAATCCGAGGTGGGCGGCAAAGAATCGCTCACAGGCTGCCCCCCGGGCGGAAAACACCGCGAACCCAAGATTCCGTCGAGCGCCAGCGGGATGTCGTCCTGTGCCTGCACCATTCCCCTTGAAAAGATTGACGAACTGGCACCGAAAACGTGCAGGACGGTCCCGTCATGAACGCTATCTTAAAGTATATGAGGCCCGTGGCAGTTATTGGGATCGGTAAAACCGCTTTTGGCGCTTTCCCCGAGCGGGACCTGCGATCGCTAGCCGTGGAAGCTATCGAGCACGCTTTGAAAGATGCGCAGATATCTCCGGCTGCCGTTGAAGCTTTTTACCTGGGTAATTTCGCGGGTCCATCGTTTGTAGGGCAGAACCATCTGGCGCCTTATGTGGGCACTGCGGCCGGTTTTGAGAGCATTCCGTGTACGCGCGTGGAAGATGCCTGCGCCTCCAGCGGCTCGGCGTTTTTCCATGCCTGGCAGAGTGTGGCGGCTGGTATTTACGATGTGGTGGCCGTGGCGGGAGTGGAGAAAATGACCTCGCAGAGCACACCGCGGGTAACGGAGATACTGGCGGGCGCCGGCGACATGTCGGGCGAGGGGCGGGCTGGCGCTACTTTCCCTGCGCTGTTTGCGATGATTGCGCGCCGTCACATGCATCAATATGGGACTACTCGCGAACAGTTAGCAGCGGTTTCGGTAAAGAATCACGCCAACGGCGCAAAAAACCCGCAGGCTCACATGCGCAAAGTAATTACGCTCGAGCAGGCGCTAGCGGGCAAGCCCGTCGCGGAACCGTTGACAGTCTACGATTGTTCACTCATTAGCGACGGAGCGGCAGCCGCGATCATAGTGCCGCTGGACAACGCACGGCAATATACGTCACGCTTTGCCAGGATACGTGCGGTAGCACAGACGTCCGATCATGTGGCACTGGATACCAAAGCGGATATTACGGTCTTCCCTGCCGTAAAGTCGGCCGGCGAAAAAGCATACGCGATGGCCGGCGTGGGGCCGAAGGACATAGATCTAGCGGAGTTGCACGACTGCTTTACTATTGCGGAAATCGTCGCGAGCGAGGATCTTGGATTCGTGGAAAAAGGTAAGGGCGGACCGTTTGCTGCGGCGGGCTGCACGGCGATAACCGGCCCGATACCAATCAACACA
>DAISJE010000044.1:0-15253 GCA_036821665.1 Bryobacteraceae bacterium
TGCCTTCTATAAATCCCTCAACACACTCCTAAAGCTCAGAGCCGACAAGAAGAAAGAGGAAATTGGCTTTGTTTCGCAGCAGCGTCAGGCCGACGAGCACGCCCGCAAGCAGGCGGCCGAAAAACGCAAACAAGAGCTGCACAAATGGAAAGTTTTGTACGCGCAAGCCGAAGTAGACCACCGCATTATGCTGAGCATGAATCTGCAAACGCCCGAACATCGCATTACCGTCGGCCCCCAGCACATCATCGCCGCCGAAAAAGCCGCCTGATTGTCATGGTAGGGCCGGACTTCAGCCCGCAATCAGTAGGCCCGTAAGGGCCCCGGCATGCCCGGCTCAACTGCATTGGGCGTCCGCAATCCCATCCGGTATAAGATAAGCCGAGATATCCATGATCCTTTCTGTCAAAGGATGCAATTCATAGGACGCGCTATATGTGTGATCAGGACCATTTCGAGAGCGACCGGTTGGAGTACGAAAGCCGCGGCAAAGTAACCAGGAAACAATTCGGCATTATGTTAGGAGCAGGTGTGGCGATGATGTTGCCGAAGGTTGCGAATGCAATAGCAGTCGCCGAATCCGATGTGAACGTACCTACACCGGACGGCACGGCAGATTGTTACTTCGTGCATCCTGGAAGCGGCGCTGCTCCAGGCGTTCTTATTTGGCCGGACATCTTCGGATTGCGGCCGGCATTTCGACAGATGGGAAAGCGGCTCGCTGAATCAGGCTACTCGGTGCTTGTAGTGAATCCGTTCTATAGGACAAAAAAAGCTCCAACTGCTGCCGCTGGCGCTGCCACGCCGATCGATCAGGTAAGGCCGCTCGCGCAAACGCTCAATGAGCAGACTCACATGACAGATGCCAAAGCGTTCATTGGCTGGTTGGACAAGCAGTCGTCCGTCGCAAAGAATCGAAAAATGGGTACACAGGGTTACTGCATGGGTGGCCCGATCGCATTCCGGACGGCTGCTGCTGTACCCGGCCGGATCGGCGCTGTAGCATCGTTCCACGGCGGCGGACTCGTTACAAATAAACCGGACAGCCCACATCTTCAGGCGGCGACGAGCAAGGCGCAGTTCCTGATTGCGATTGCTGCTAATGACGACGCGCGGTCGCCAAACGAAAAGAACATCCTCAAAGAGACCTTCGCGAAAGCGAACCTGCCCGCGGAAATTGAAGTGTATGCTGATGCCGCACACGGCTGGTGCCCGCCGGATTCGCGCGTTTATAACGAACCACAAGCCGAGAAAGCGTGGAGTCGCTTGCTGGTGCTATACAGCAAAGCTCTGGTCTGAGGATCACTCTGTAAAATTGGCTTTGTTTCGAAACGGTGCTTGTAAGCCGTCGTGTACGCTTGTAACCTGAGAATCACGTAGCGCGTCCGTGAGCTTTATAGAAAAATTGATATGACGAGCTTCCGATTGGGAGCCCTCCTTTGCGCTGCACTGGTGGGACTTTCGACCAGCAGCGCGTTTGCGCAGCTTCGCAGCGGGCTTATTCGAGCCCGCATCACGCGGCCTATCGATGAAGGGCAGCTCTCGCGCTTACCTGGCAATATCCATCCCCTTGCACAAACTCAGTTCGATCGCGGGCCTGCGCCGCCGGATTTGCCCATGCAACGCATGTTGCTCGTTTTGACGCGCAGCAGCCAACAGGAAGCCGCGCTGCAAAATCTTCTAAAAGCACAACAGGATCGAACATCGGCTTCCTACCATCAATGGCTCACGCCGCAGCAATTCGGAGAGCAGTTCGGGCCGGCAAACCAGGATATGCAGACCGTTACTTCCTGGCTGCAATCTCAGGGCTTTCAGATCGACCGCGTATCGAACGGCCGAAGCATTATCGAATTCTCCGGAACTGCGGCCCAGGTACAGCAGGCTTTCCATACGGAAATACACAAATATGTCGTCAACGGAAAATCGCATTGGGCCAACGCTAGCGATCCGGAAATTCCATCTGCTCTTACTGGCGTCGTCGCCGGAGTAGCAACCCTGCATAATTTTCGGAAGAAGCCGCAGCTTATTAAAGCGAATGGTCTCTTTCAGGCTGCACCGGAGTTCACCGGCTCGGACGGAAGCCATGCGCTTTCGCCCGCTGATTACGCCGTCATCTACAACATCAATCCGCTATACAATTCCGGAATAAACGGAACCGGCACGGTTATTGCGGTAGTTGGTCGAACGAACATCGACCTACAGGACATTGCGAGCTTTCGAAGCACATTCAACCTGCCCGTGAATCCGCCCCAAATTGTGTTGAACGGACCGGACCCGGGTGATCTCGGCGGCGACGAAGAAGCCGAAGCGGTGCTGGATACGTCGTGGGCGGGAGCGGTCGCGCCGGGTGCAACCGTGAAGCTGGTTGTATCGCAGAGCACCAACACAAGCGACGGAGTCGATTTATCGGAGCTTTATATTATCGACCACAATCTTTCGGACGTAATGACCGAGAGTTTCGGGTCATGCGAGGCGAGCTTTACTCGTTCGGAAGCCGCCGCTGTTTCCTCGCTCGCGGAACAAGCGGCCGCGCAGGGCATCACTTACACAGTTGCAGCCGGCGATTCCGGAGCGGAAGGATGCGACGATCCGACCGAAACCAAAGCCACCGGACCGGTATCCGTTAATCTGCTTGCTTCAACGCCGTACACAATTGCGGTTGGCGGTACGGAATTTAACGAAAACGGCAACAATGCCGCTTATTGGCAGACAACAAACGGTAGCGGGTCCGAGTCGGCGCTGTCTTACATACCGGAGGATGTCTGGAACGAAAGCTGCCTGGCCGGTCAGTGCACCGCCGGAAACTCTCCTGCGTTATGGGCCGGAGGTGGTGGCGCGAGCGTATTCTTCTCCAAACCATCGTGGCAAAGCGGCATTGCCGGCATTCCAAACGACAACCTTCGCGATGTGCCGGATGTTTCTCTCACCGCGGCCGGTCATGATGCCTATCTTCTCTGCCTCGATGGCTCGTGTACGCCAAACAGTACGGGCCGCATCACCTTCGACGGCTATAGCGGCACGTCTGCCGCTACGCCATCGTTCGCCGGCATCATGGCGCTTATTGTGCAGGATACCCATTCAAGACAAGGACAGGCGAATTATGTCCTGTACCGGCTCGCAGCCAATCAAAGCCCGAGTTCTTGCAACGCCTCCAATACAGCCGGGCTTCCGGCTGCTGACTGCATATTCAACGATGTTACGGCTGGGAATGATGCCGTTCCCGGTGAAAACGGCTATGGATCGGGCGGCGCTTTGTATCAGGCGGGAGTGGGGTATGATCTCGCGACCGGACTCGGTTCCGTAAATGTGGCGAATCTGGCGAGTAGCTGGAGCGCGGTACCGAATACCTCGTGGGAATTCCGCGTCTATATCGATCAACCTGGGGCTCAGCAAACCACGTTTCTCGGGCTTGCGCAGTTTTACGGGTGGGCGCTGAATGCGCATGCCGCCATCAGCACCGTACAGATATCCGTCGATGGTGTCCCTTACAGCACCGCTACCTACGGCGCCAGCCGCCCGGACGTCTGCATCGTTTATCCAGGGAGAATTGGCTGTCCGAATGTCGGCTGGTCGGCGTCCGTCGACACAACGCAGTTTGCCGATGGCACACACACTCTCGAAGTCGTTGCGACTTCGGCGCTAGGACGCCATGCCACGTCCTCGGCTACATTCACGGTTGCGAACTGGTCCACAAGCGATCCAATGCAGATTAATATCGATAGTCCAAATTCCAGCACGCAAGCGCTTAGCGGCTGGGTAGGATTCGGCGGCTGGGCAATCGATCAGACGGGAACCATCGGAGGTGTATCGATTTCAATTGATGGCGCTCCTTGGGGAGACGCGGCCTACGGCGGGAGCCGGCCGGATGTTTGCAATTTCTATCATGTAGCGGGTTGTCCGAACGTCGGATGGAACATGGGCGTTGATACGACGTTGTTGGCCGACGGTACACACACTCTTGCCGTAACCGGGGTTACTGCCGCCGGGCAGAACACAACGATTACCAAGACATTCACAACATCGAACCTCTCGGGCAGTCCGATGATGATCAGTATCGATACTCCAAATGGCCAGGGTGACACGTTCAGTGGCCCGGCGCGTTTTGGGGGCTGGGCGCTCGACAACAATGCGTTAATTAGTAACGTCGCGGTTTCTATCGATGGCGTTTTCGTCGAAAACGCTTTCTATGGCGGGAACCGCCCGGACGTTTGTCGTATTCTTCCAAACAGGCCCGGGTGCCCATATGTGGGCTGGAACGCCATTTTCGATACAACGACCATCGCCAATGGCATCCACACCCTAGAAATCACGGCGACGGCCGCGAACGGCCAGCGAGCCACGCAGAAAAGTTCCTTTACCGTAGCGAATACAACCGGCAATGCTCCCTTAAAGATGTTTATCGATCAGCCTTCTTCCCAAAGTAGGACCGTGATCGGATCGATCCAACTCGCCGGCTGGGCCATTGACGATAACGGACCGATCAGCAGCGTTGCAATCTCGATAGATGGAATAAATAAAGGTAACGCGACGTACGGTGGCAACCGGCCCGATGTTTGTGTGGCGTATCCATCGCGCGCTGGATGTCCGAATGTCGGTTGGACACTTCCTCTGGATACGACCTTACTTGCGAATGGCCCGCATACGGTTGCGGCGACCGCCGTCTCCGCCAATGGCGATCAGATGACCATCGGTTCGACTTTTACTGTCGCCAATTGGACATCCGGCAACCCGATAAAAATTAATGTCGACACTCCTAACTCGAGTAGCGGCACACTCAGCGGCTCGGTTGTCTTCGGCGGCTGGGCCATCAGCAGCATTTCAGCGATCCAAAGTATAAAGATAGCCGTCGACGGAGTCCCGGCCGGTAGCGGCAATTACGGAGTGAATCGGGCCGATGTGTGCGCGTCTGTTCCCGGTACAGCGGGGTGTCCCAATGTAGGTTGGAACCTCGCCGTTGACACCACACAGTTCGCCAACGGCCCCCACACTCTAGCGGTTACGGCGACGTCGAGCGGGGGTCAATCATCCACCGTCACTTCAACCTTTAATGTTTCGAATTCGGGTCCGATTTTGATCGATATCGATCAACCGAACCCGAACAGCGGAGTCTTCACTGGCACTGCGGCGCTGGGCGGCTGGACGCTGGATAGCACGTCTGGCGCGACGATCACGGCCGTTAAAATCCTTGTGGATGGCGTGTTTAACGGGATGGCCAATTACGGTGGAAGCCGGCCGGATGTCTGCGCGATCTATTTGAGCGCAAGCTGTCCGGATGTGGGCTGGAGCTACTTACTCGACACCACGGTGCTCAAGAACGGAACCCATTCGCTCGACGTAACTGCGACCTCGAGCACCGGCCGGCAAGCCACCTCCAGCACTTCCTTTACGGTGACGCAGTAGAATCGCCGCGGTGTCCGATCTGCAAGGCGAGTCCCCGATTTTCTTGACCACCGCAACAAGAGCTAGTGGGGCGGGCTTTAGCCCGCGCGGAGCTTCAGCTCCGCCATGGCGTGCTTTGCACGCCTGCTTTAGCACAACGCGAGTGGTCGTGACGAACTTGGCGCTAGGCCCGGTTGATTAAACTCGCGACGTAAGCGGCTCCGAAACCGTTGTCGATATTTACGACGGTGACATTGCTCGCGCAGCTATTCAACATGCCCAGCAGTGCAGCGAGACCGTTAAAACTGGCGCCGTAACCGATGCTGGTCGGCACCGCAATCACAGGACAGGAAACCATGCCCCCGACTACGCTTGGTAATGCGCCCTCCATACCGGCACAAACGATAACCACACGCGCATCCAACAAGCGATCGCGCTGATGCAGGAGCCGGTGAATGCCGGCGACGCCCACATCGCAAATTGTGTCTACCTGGTTGCCCATCACTTCGGCGGTGAGTTGAGCCTCTTCGAGAACCGGAAGGTCGCTCGTTCCCGCGCAGACTGCGGCGATCCTCCCCTTGCCGGTAATGGTCCGGTCGCGCCAGACGCGAACGACTCCGGATGCGGGGAAGTGCTCAGCGTCGCGTGCAAGTTCCGCAATCCGAGCCGCCATTTCCTGTGTGGCTCGGGTTACCAGCAGGTTGCTCGATTTCGCGAGCAACGCCGATGCGATCCCGGCCACTTGATCGGCTGTCTTTCCCTGTCCTAGAATCACCTCCGGCATGCCATGCCGCATAGCGCGATGGTGATCGACTTTTGCGAACCCCAGATCCTCAAACGGTAAATGACGAAGCGCGCGCATGGCGGAGTCGATGTCGGTTCGGCCATCGCGTACCTGTTCAAGAAGCTGCTCCAATTGCTGAACGTCCATAGATTCGCTGCTTGGGCCCGCCGACCCTAACCCCTAAAATGGTAGCGTGCCTCGCTTTTGGACACGTCTGCGCCTTACGCTTGACATGATCAAGTTCGAGCATTCGGTATTCGCTCTACCATTCGCGTTGACGGGTGCGCTGCTTGCCTGGCGGGATGCCGGATTTCAAATTCCTGGACTGGGTTGGCGCTTTCTTTGGATCATCGTAGCGATGGTTTCCGCGCGCTCCGCGGCGATGGCGTTCAATCGCATTCTGGATGCCGGCATCGATGCCCGGAACCGCCGCACCGCGAACCGGCATCTCCCGGCTGGGCTCCTGACGACGCGATTCGCCTGGGGCTTCACAATCGTTTCTTCGCTGGTGTTCCTGTGGGCCGCACGTCAACTCGGTTTCCTCTGTTTTGCGCTGGCGCCCTTCGTTCTTGCAATTCTCTTTTTCTACTCCTTCTCCAAGCGCTTCACCCTCTTCTCGCATCTGATTCTCGGCTTTTGTCTCGGCATGGCTCCCGCTGCGGCCTGGGTCGCGATGCGCGGCACTCTCGATCCGCGGATCCTTTGGCTAACCGCCGCCGTGATGTTCTGGACTGCAGGATTCGACGTCATCTATGCCTGCCAGGATTTCGAATTCGATTGCCGTGAAGACCTGTTTAGTATTCCACGCCGGTTCGGACTTGCCGGCGCATTACTTATTGCCCGCGCGCTGCATCTGGCCATGATCGGCTGCCTGGTAGCCCTTGTTCTTACATTTCATCTGACAGCTTTGAGCTGGATTGGCGTCATCGCCGTGCTGTCGCTCTTAATTTATGAGCATAGGCTGGTATCGCCGCACGATTTTTCGCGCGTCAATGCCGCTTTTTTCACCGTCAATGGTTATGTCAGCTTTCTGTTTTTCGCCTTCTGGGCCGCTGATATTCTCGTCCACTATAGATATTTGCCAATCAAATGAGCTCTCTTTTCGCGCTTCCGGCCAAACGGCCCTCTATTGAAGATTCCCGCCTCCAATCCATCCTGGAAAAGGTGGAAGCGGGAGAACGGCTTTCCTACGACGATGGAGTCGTGATGTTTCGCAGCCACGATATTCTGTCCATCGGCTACATGGCAAATTTGGTGCGTGAGCGGCTGCACGGCGACGTCACTTATTTCAACGTAAACCGGCACATCAATCCGACGGATGTATGCGTGGCCAGTTGTCGCCTGTGCGCTTTCGGGAAGAAAGCGAAAGACCCGCACGCGTATACCATGTCGCTCGAACAGGTTTGGGAAGTGGCTGGTAAAGGCTATGCTGAAGCTGTTACGGAGTTCCACATCGTCGGCGGCCTCCATCCTGAACTTACCCTCGATTGGTTTTGCGAAATGATCTCCGGGTTGAAAGAACGCTATCCGGGCGTCCATCTGAAGGCGTTCACCATGGTTGAGATTGCCTATCTGGCAAAACGCGCAAAGCTGTCGCTCCGGGAAACACTCGTACGGCTGAAAACGGCCGGTATCGACTCGATGCCCGGCGGCGGCGCCGAAATCTTTTCCGAGCGCGTCAGACGGATCATCTGCGACCACAAAATCGACGGGCAGCAATGGCTGGAAGCCGCGCGCATTGCGCACGAGATCGGGTTAAAGACAAACTGCACCATGCTTTATGGCCATCTGGAAACCGCTGAGGATCTTTCCGACCATCTCGTAAAATTGCGCACTTTGCAGGATGACACCAGCGGCTTCGTCACCTTTATTCCGCTGGCCTTTCATCCGGACAATACGGCACTAGCTCACCTGCCCAAAACGACCGGCTTCAACGATCTGAAGCAAATCGCGATATCGCGCTTAATGCTGGACAATATCCCGCATATCAAGGCGTACTGGATTATGATGACGCCGAGCGTTGCGCAAATTGCCCAGCGCTTCGGGGCGAACGACATCGACGGAACCGTGGTCGAAGAGAAGATTTATCACGACGCCGGCGCTACGACCGCGCAGCATCTGCGCCGTCAGGATTTGCTGCGCTTAATAAAGGAAGCCGGAAGAGAACCTGTTGAGCGCGACACCGCCTACCGGCCCGTCACTCGAACCGAATCGGCGTTCACCGTGTTGGTGTAATCTCAGGCCGCACTTAGTCGGTAGCTGGTATCCGAGCGCCGCGAAATACCGCCAGCAGTCTGCCCCAAAATCCCGGTTTAGCCGCTTTGGGCTCCGGCGTGTGATCCGCTAAAGCATTCCTCAGGAACGATTCAGGCAAATAAATTGCGCCTTCCTGGGCCATTTGAGCAATCCAACGTTTTGCGGCATCGTCAACTCGCCTGAGTTTTTGGAGATCGAGTATCAGGTTCCGTTTGCCGACGGTTGTTCGTGCTGTCTTCCAGCATCCGCTCAGCTCCGTTACCTCTGCCTCGGTAAATTCGCCTTGCAATTCAATGCGGAAGGAATCCGAACCATCGTGAATGTAATACTTAAAGGAAGAAGAACGGACCAGGCTTCCGGAATGCTTTGGACCGGGAAGTTGTTGTGTATTCGTTTGAGCCGTCACCTTTTCAGTTGGGCCTTCCATAACTCGTCAAATTGGATTCCAGCGGGACCATCCCAGTTCCAGCTTTTTCCTGTAGCAGCTAATTCGGTCAACGGGAACAAGATTCTTAAGGATAAAGCACTACAAGGATAAAGCACTACCATGGCAGCGTGCCACATTATTAGGAAATTTCTGCCGGCATTTTTATTTTCGTTCCTCTTGGCCGGTTTGGCGACCGCCGTCTGGAGCCAAACAGGTAGCGGGGAACAGGATGCCGGGACAAAATCGACGCCGCAGCAGGCCCCGCAACCGGGACAGTTACCTCCGTCCGAACAACCCGGCGTTCCCGCGCCTGACAAAACAGCACAAGGCGAGGATAAACGTATCATGGGCGTGTTACCCAACTACCGGACGGCCGAAATGAGCGCGCTCGGCCATCCGCTAACCTCAAAACAAAAGTTGAGTATTGCCGTCAAAGACTCCTTTGACTATCCGCTCATGTTCGTTTCAGCGGGATACGCCGGATTGTACCAGCTTGAGAACAATCACCCACAATTCGGGCAAGGTGTTGAAGGTTATTTCAAACGCCTGGGCACATCCTATACGGACCAGATCACGGGAAATATGCTGGCGGAGGGGGTTCTGCCCGCCGTATTCCACGAAGATCCCCGCTATTTTCGATTGACGGACGGAACAAAGAAGCAACGTTTGTTTTATGCGCTCAGCCGCATATTCGTAACGTACAAAGATTCCGGACAAACGACGTTCAACTATTCGGAAGTCCTCGGGAACGGACTTTCAGCCGCCATTGGTTTGTCGTATTACAGCGACGACCGGAACCCCGCCGATTATATGCAGAATTGGGGCCTTCAACTGGCAACCGACGCGGGATCTCAAGTGCTAAAAGAGTTCTGGCCGGACATGAAGCGCTGGTGGTACGTGCGGCGTCACGGGGACGCAGTAGTAGGAAATTAATTAGTTATCGCTCGAATCGACAATCATGTTGGCAGGCATCGACCGCGCATACGTGATGAGGTCGGTCGGCCACCAGACTATTTGGTTCGTAGCTCGTGTGGCATGTGTATCGCCACCCCCTGCGGCCAGTATCCGATGCACAACGGTGGCGCAGTTCTTATCGAACAGTTTCCAATGAGCCCCTTGCTTTGCACGTACCCTCGACCATTCGAGTATCATTGCCTTTATGTTGAGACCGGAGAGCGCTACCCAGCGGGTTGGGACGGTACGTCCGTTTGAGCCACTCCAATGCCTCATGTCATCCTGGAAATCGTGGGCCACTCCACGTGGTTTGAAGGGATTTGAACCCACAACAGCCATCCAACTCACATAACGATTCGTGTTGTTCCTGATGATATCTTGGTCGAAGCCGTTTGTGTTGATAATGAGCGCGGAATGCCCGTTCTGCAAACGGTCGATCCCTGTTTTTTGGTGCCAGTAGATCACCACGGACGCGTCCTGAGTGAGCGAGAGCTGTTTTCCCATATCGAATAATCCTCGTCTAGATGTGAATTTGCGTCCCCGAGGGGATTCACTTCTTAAAGCGAGAGCAGGGGCGTAAAGTCTGCAACCGGTGTGCGATTATGAGCAGACCGAGCGCGGCGGCGAACAAAAATCGCGGGATGTCGTTAATTTTGAAAGTGAACCGCGACCGGGGAGGGAGCGGCTGAGAAAAAATCCGCTCGGGAGCGAAACAGGCAAAACGGGACAGGCGACGAATTTCCGGCTCGTGCTCGATTCTGCCTCCGAGCATTTGGATGCGAAAATTCGAAGCCAGTCCCGTTTTGCACATTCCGTATGTGGATGCGGTGTAGCCAAAGAAACTTCGGAAACACGACACCAGCGGGTTAGAGCTTCACGTCGACAGAGCGCTTGTCTTTAGATCGCCTCCAAACACCGAACGCCACCAGCAACAATGTGGACCCAACCAACACTAATGTTGCTGGTTCGGGAGCCGGTACAACATTCACCGATCCTGCTATTGGGGTCACGTCGAGTGTGTTCTCATTCGAGTCTTCAAGAATCAAATCTCCCAAAGGCGAAAAGTCAATCGAACTTGTGCCAAGGCCAATAGCCTTGAAATCGACGACTGCCAGCGTACCTGGACCTGCGACGCCAACAACCGATGTCAGAAGCGTGTCGAATGTCAACGTGACCGCGCCGGTGCTGTTATCGATGGTGCCAGGCGAAAAGAAGGAGTCGCCGGTATTTGCAAACAGCGCTCCTTCCGTGACACTTTGGGCAGCCAGCACCGCCGGATTGAATGTCAGGCTGAACTGATAATCGAATACATCCGGAATGTTGTCGATATTGACGTCAACCGTGAATGACTGGCCAGTCGTGACGTTTTCAGAAGCCGGTGAAATAAAAATGCTGTCGCCGAACGCACCGCCTGTTCCAGCCAGCAGCAAGATGGACAGAAAGACTGTATGTTTCATGAAATTCTCCTAAATTGAATGAGGCCACGGTCTGCCTTAATGGCAGGCCGTGTCTTTGGGAAGATTCCTGGCAACGATCGCCAGGTCGTCTATGTTGATAACGCCATCGTTGTTCAGGTCCGCCTGAGGAATGTAACTCGGTTGGCCCCGATACATGCCGAAGGAGACTTTCACCAGATACAAGTCGGTACAGGTCACGACACCGTCTCCGCTGACGTCTCCTGGTACCGCTTCGATATTTAAGATGAGCTTTTGCGTGATCGTCTTGCCGTCTACGCCATTAGTGGCGGTGATGGTCACCTCATGCTGCCCCGCATCGGAGGAAGATGGCGTCCCGCTCAGGGTTAAGGTCCCTGTGTTATATCCCGCCGGATTCAGATTGCTGTAACTTAAATCGGCAGGCACGCCCGACACGGTGAACTCAGCTCCTGAGGTGTAGTTTCCGCGGCCCAAGATCAGATAAGTGAAGGGGACGCTGGACAAGAGCGGATAGCCTGAGACAGGTATGGCGAAGGAATTATTCTGGCCCGCATAGAAGTTCACCCATATGGGTGTAGTGCTAAACGACAGAGCCTCGTTCACCAGCAGATTAAGAGCCTGAGTTCCAGTGCCTCTCTCGTTGGTGATCGATAGCTGCAGCTCGATAGAGCCGCCCGCGCCAGCCGCCGGCGTGCCGCTGATCGTGGCCGTCCCGTTCCCGTTGTCAATGAACTCGAGCCCTTTTGGCAGAGCACCGGCTTCTGCGATGGACCCGCCGGGCTGATTCGTCGAGATCGTGAACGACGATGGATCACCTACTGTGAACGTTGCAGTATTTGGGCTGGTGAACAGCGGTTGATTGGTCACGTTGAGTGTGAATGGTTGGCCCAACCCAACCGTGCCTTTCAAATACGGCGTTACGTAGATTGTGTATGTGCCGCTGGCTTCTATCGGCGGCGTGCCGCTCAGTATTCCAGTACCGTCTCCGTTGTCATGGAAACTTAACCAGGAAAGGCCGTTAGAACCAAAGCCTATGGCGACCGGTGCAATTGCGCCTACGGTCGTCACTTTGAATGAATTCTGAATACCGGCAATAAAGGTTGCGGTCGAGAGCACCAGTTGCGGTGGGGGCGGGTAGGGGAAGCCCACAGTGAAGGGCTGCGTGACAGTTCCCTGCGCACTCGTTGCCGTGATGCCGGTACAGATGGTTTTTCCGTTCAGTATTTCGCACGCCCCGCCGATATTGGTGCCGACTCCGCTAGTCGTCGAGCCGCTGATGGTGGCCGTGCCGTTGCCGTTATCGTGGAAACTCAAGCCCGGAAAGTGAGCCAAAATGAAGGGATCGATCGACAAGGCGGGAACCGGGTACCCCGTCGTGGTCACCAGAAACGATACTGGCTGTCCATACGGCACTAAGAGGAGGTTAGGCGAGGTAATCTGCAACTGCGGGGAGATAGTGATCTGGAACGTCTGCGTTGTCGTGCCGTTTCCATTTTGCGCTTGCAGCGTAACGGGATAGGTGCCGGCCGTCCCGCTGCCGAATCCCAGGAATTGGAACTGGCCGTTCCCATTACCAAGAACATCACTGCCCTGAAAGTAAACACCGGCGGGCAAGGACGATCCTTTCGCCAACGAAATAGCAGGTGCCGGCGTCCCCGAAGCTGTGACGGACGCATTCTGCCGTGACGCGTTCTGCGTAAAATAGATAGGCTTTACGTCACTGAAAGCCGGCTGATTGGTCAGCTCCATGGTGTATTGATTGCCCGCGTACGTGTATTGAACCTGGTTCGAAACATAATTCGAGCACTTGCTGAAATCCGTCGGGGGGGTCACGCCGGTTGTTGCGTCGGCTGGACATGGCTTGTCGGTGGATCCCGGCGCGCTTTTAATAATTGTGAAGTGGTTTCCCAGTCGCGATGCGGTCATCTTGGCGCCTGACCAATCCAAGTACTGAACGGAGGCGGAAAAGGCGTCGGTTTGCTTGCAATTCTGCCCGCCTCCGCAAGTTTTATCGAACCATCCTCCTGAAATCGCGAGCGTCCAGTGATGTCCGTCCCAATCGTCGATGCCGGCGGTGTTCAGTATTCCCGGAGTGCCGCCGTTTGGCGTAATCAGGAAAACCGGATCGCCAGGGTTGTGGGCCGGCAGTGCAGCTGTGCTCGGAACATCGGGGAGAGTTTGGGCGACTAGGGTTTCATCCAACTTCGTCACGCCGAGGCCGCTTGTGTCTTTGGCGAAGGCGTTCAGATCCGGCGGGTTCTTCTGCGCTTGCGCCAGCAGGTTGCTCAAATTGTTCACTTGATCGAGATTCTGCTGGTTCTGGTACAGTTCGTAAGCATCCACTCCCGCTGTAACGACGCAGATAAACACGATAGCTGCGGGGCCTGCGGCGACGGCGCCCGCATCTAAAGTTGCGACGGCTCCTGCGGCCCCGTCTGCAACCTGCGCGGCTACTGTTGCACTCGTGGTCGTCGTAGCTACGGCCCAATCGCCGGCAAACGTTGCGAACGGGAAAATCTGTTGATAGAACGTGCCGACCAACGCCCCGGTAATACCTGAAACAAGTACGCTGCCCGCCGCCGTTGAAATCCCAAACACTTCAGCCATGCCGGACCCTGTGTCCGCGACCAGGGCCCCAAAATCCGGCGTTGTCTGCGACGGCTTCCCATAAGACTGCTCCAGGCCGGCAGCGGTAAAGTAAGCGGCTGCGGGCACGAAAGGCGGGCCCGCGGCGGCAACACTAGCGGGCTCGCATGCAGCCGCCCCGTTATAGGCCAACCCGTACTGTGCGGCAATTGTGGGGTCGAGCTGAAAAGTGCACGGGTCGTTCTTCCAAGCTTGATACGCTGCCAACAGCATTTGTATATAGGGCGATCTCGTTCTGCTGAACGAGAGCTTGCATCCAGTTGTAAAGCACGGTTTCATGCTGGGTTCGCGTATTAGCAGGCTTGGAGATAATAGCGAGCAAAATAGTCAGCATGTTGGCGCGAATCGCATCCCGCAGATCAGTCCGGCCTTCGCTGTAAATCAGGCCGGCGTCACTAGAGGGCAGGTTGTGTTCGGTGAGATAGGCGCTGACGGCATCAGATTCCAACTGATCCAGATCGCCATTGCTGTTGTATGGGTTGCCGTTTACACAGACTTTTTGAATGATTTTATTTCCGCGCCCCGTTCCGCAGCCGACGACTACTTGCGCCGAGGCTTGAAATGCGCGCGCGCTTGCACCCAACGGAATGCCGGCCGTGCTCTCGAACCATGAGAGCGACGGCGCCAGCAAAACGGCCAGCGTGGCAGCTATTGTTTGAAGGATGAGAGACCGCCTGAGGCGCGATACACGGAGCAATCGAGTCGTCATAATGAGCCTTTCCACAAACCGCGGTCGCGGTTCACTGCATAAAGCGAGAGCAGGGCGCGAAATTCTGCAGCTCATTACCGCACTGCGGCCATAAATTGTTCGGCTGCGGTTACAAATGTTCCGCCGTACTGCATCGAGAGGTGGACGATCTCCAATAAGAGCACCGCAATCAGAGTCCGAAAAACCCAGAGCTTCGCGCGTTTGCGCATGGTAAGCCACGCGCCAATATATCCGCCGGCAATGCTTCCCGCGGAAAGCAGCAGTGCCGCCGTCCAGCGAATGCTGCCCGATCCGGCAAAAATTGCAATGGGAACCAGCGTGGCTGCGACCAGCAGCAGCACCTTAAGCGCGTTTGCCTGGATCAGGTCGAAGCGGCACATCAGTATGAGCACAAGCAGTAAATAGGTATTGCCGTCCAGAACGACAAAGCCAAGCCAGAAACCCACGCCCAACAAAGCTACGAGTCCGCCTTTGCCGATCCCGGGCATGGCATTAGCTGGGCGTTCGAGTGCGCTGCGCAGCTTTGTGAGCAGTAAAACAAGCGCGATCAGGACTGCCGCCGTGATTACCAGAGCCATATTGCCGGGCGAGATCATTTGTGCTGCCAGGGCGCCCGCCACGCTTCCCAGAGTGGCTGGAATGGCAGCCTGAATGCCTGCACG
>DAISJE010000045.1:0-12611 GCA_036821665.1 Bryobacteraceae bacterium
CTGGAGCCGTATTACGGCTACTCCGCACACCAGGCGCCCGCCGCCGCAGGGTTCCTGGAATCACTGATTCAGGAAACCCTATCGTGCCGGATCACTCTCGTGCACGGTGACTTCAGCCCAAAAAACATCCTCGTCCACCAGGGGCGCTTGGTACTGCTTGATCATGAAGTGATCCATTTCGGCGATCCAGCCTTCGATCTCGGTTTTTCTATGGCGCATTTCCTCAGCAAGGCGCATCATATGACCGCGCGGAGGCGCTCCTTTATCACTGCTGCCGGCGAGTACTGGCTCACGTATCGGGCCCGGCTTGGCGACGTCGAATGGGCAGAGACGTTGGAGGCGCGAGCCGTGCGCCATACGCTTGCCTGCCTGCTCGCCCGGGTTGTGGGCCGTTCTCCCCTGGAATATCTTGCCGAGGATGAACGCCTGCGGCAGCGGGAGGCAGTGCTCAGCATCATAGGTCGGATCCCCTTTCAGATGCCGCGCCTGATTTCCATCTTCGAGGAAAGATTGTGCCTGTTATCGAACGGCTGAGCGCGGCCGAGATTCTGGATAGCCGTGGCCGGCCGACCGTGCTTGCGACATGCCTGCTGGCAAGCGGGGCGAGTGCATCGGCGTCCACACCATCGGGCGCCTCCACGGGTTTTGCAGAGGCGCTGGAATTACGGGACGGCGACACTAAACGCTATCGCGGTCTTGGTTGCCGCCGGGCAGTCGGTCACGTCAACAACGATATCCACGATGGCCTCTCTGGAAAGAGCTTCGGCAATCAAGCCGCGCTTGACCGGGCTTTGATCGATCTGGATGGCGAGGCAAACAAGTCGCGACTGGGAGCGAATGCCATCCTGGCTGTGTCGGTGGCCTTCGCGCGTGCAAGCGCGCTCGATCGCGGATTGCCCCTCTACCTATATTTCGCGGAGATTCTGGGCACGAAACCGGACACTCTGCCGCGCCTTACCATCAATCTTCTCAGTGGCGGCGTGCACGCAGGCCGACAAGTCGCCATTCAGGACGTGCTTATGGTGCCGATCCGCTCCGCGACGGTCGATGAATCGCTGGTGATTGCCTACGACGTCTATCAGGCAGCCGCCGAGATTGTCCAAAAGCGCTATGGGATGCGGCTCCTTCGGGCCGACGAAGGCGGCCTGGCGCCTCCGTGCAGAAGCTCGCGCGAATTGATCGAAACCGCCATGAAAGCCGTTATTGCCGCCGGCTATCAGCCCGGTTCGGACGTGGCACTCGCGCTCGACATCGCCTCCAGCCACTTCTATGCACAAGGGCGTTATTCCCTGGATGGCGAGTCTCTCGACAGTGCCGGCATGATCGCGCAGCTTGCGAGTTGGGTTGAGCAGTACCCGATTGTGAGTGTCGAAGACGGACTTGCTGAGGACGATTGGGAGTGGTGGCCGAAGTTGCACGAAGCGTTGAAGAGGGGGGCGCTGGTGTTAGGCGACGACCTCCTATGCACGAATCCGGTGCGCATTCGTCGCGCGATTGAAGCCCAAGCGTGCAATGCACTGCTACTCAAACCTAACCAGATTGGAACTCTGACCGAAGCGGCCGAAGCCTACAGGATGGCAAAGAGTGCTGGATGGCGGGTAACGGTCAGCGTACGCAGCGGCGAAACTGAAGATAATTGGGCAGCAGACCTGGCGGCAGGTTGGCAAGGTGACCAATTCAAGCCCGGCTCTATTACGCAATCGGAGCGGCTGGCGAAGTACAACCGGCTGCTGGCGATTGAATCGGAGACGGGTTGGCCTATAGTGCGGTGGCCTTTGTCATAAACCAGAATCTTCCCGCTGAACCAGATCGAGGCATCAGCTTGAATGCCTCTGTGAGTCCGGCATCACCATAGCCTACGACCCGCTACCCCCCTCACCCGCTACTTCGGCTCTACACTAAACCGGTCTGTGTTTCGGGAGCATTTACGGTGCCAACAGCCTGGCGCACGATGCCGCTGTCGTTAGCTTTTGAATCTGTCCGGTTTTATTGACACGGTATGTGTCCGGTCAGGCCGCTTGGGTTTTGGCCTTGGACTTAAGTTTACGCATAGCAGTCGTCGGACGGTGGGCAAAGTGGGAATCTCGCGCCTTTGGCGAGATTTCCAAGGCGCTTTTAGCGCCGTCTTTTCCGCCGTCTCTTTGTGCTTTTGCGGCCGACAGCAAATGCGGGCCCCAGCGCACGGAGAGGCGTCCATCGAGATGTTCGCACACAGTCACGGTGCAACCGGCCAGCGTGTTCCGAAAACGTGTTTTATCCAACTGCAAGTAGCGATTCTGCAGCACGATCGTGTTGTCCTGCGCCACGGTGCGTTCTGTTTGAATCGAGAATACCCAGTCAAGATCCTTGCGCGCGCACTTACGGAAAGCAGTTCCTTTCTCAGCGGCCGGCTTGGCGAAGCGACGGTTGAACTCCGCAATGTAGCACTCACGCAAGAAGGTGTTGGCCTGTTCCAGCGTGCTGAGGCCAGCTAGCCGTAACTCCTGTGGTAACCGGTTTTGCCAAGTGCCGAAACTGCGTTCACAGCGGCCACGCGCTTGCGGCGAGTAGGCCGGGATCATCTGCACCCCGAGTTCTTTCATCGCTCTTCCGACCTGTGTCAGCCGATGCGGATCGACCCTTTCGCCGGCCTTGCGAGTCACAAAGAAATGGCTGCCGCGATCGCTGTACAAAGCGCAGAACAGGCCTTTCCCTTCGATTACCTCGCGTAACGCGCTCATGACGGTGCGCGTAGATTCTTCCTCGACCAACTGTGCATAGTAGATCTCGCTGGTAGCGTCGTCCAGAATGACCAGCAGATCGTAATAGCGATCGTCGGAAAACCAGCGATGTTTGCTGCCGTCAATGTGCAGCAGCATGCCGGGCATCGGCCGGCGCGGTCTCCGCCGCCGATGAGAGCCCCGCTTCTTGCGACGCGCCACCAGCCCGGCCCCTTGCAGCGCCTGCTTCACCCACGTGTAGCTGAGCTCAATGGCATGCTCCTCGTGCAGCTTCTCGTGAAAGTGCCGCACGCTCAGGTCAAAGTAAGTTTCCCGATAGAGCGCGAGCACCCGCTCGGCAGTCTCCATCGGCACGCGCAGTGTCGTCCGCTTCCGGTGCCGCTGGTCGAACAACCCGTCGTAACCGAACTCCTGATATCGTTCACGCATCCGCCGCATCGTTCGGTCACACACCCCGATGATCTCGGCCGCTTCCAGCCAGGTGATCTTCTTCGCCATGGCTTTCAAAATTACGTCTTGCAGTTTCATCATCCGCTCCAGTTCCGCGGCTGTGATCGCTTGTGTTCGCTCCAACACCTAGCGTCTCCAGCCGCTTTTTTCAAAAGCGGACAGATACCGTGCTAATTCAACCGGACAATTTGCGTGCTAACGACACTGGCGCACGATGCCGCTTGACAGCACTCCTCGCTGTCCGATAGCATGGCCGAACTTAGTGCAATCGCGAAACTAACGTGATTTCGCTTCTCTGAAAGGAGCCGACCAAATGGGGTGCGTATCTTTGTTAAGCCGGCGTGAAAAGTGGAATCCCGTATTCGTACGTATTGTGGTTCTGTTTGCCGCCGTGGCAATACCCGCGGTTGCGCAAGTGGCGACCGGGAACATATCCGGGTATGTAAAAGATTCAAGCGGCGCCATTGTTCCGAACGCCACGGTGACGGCCAAAATGGTGCAGCAGGAGGCAGTTCGAACCACAAAGACGGATACCCAAGGCTTCTATTCGCTGCCGGCTCTGCCGCCGGGTCAGTACGAAATGACATTCGAGCTTACCGGATTTCAAAAGCAGATCCAGACCGGTTTGCAACTGACCGTAGGTCAAAACCTGAGAGTGGATGCCACGCTCCAGGTGGGGTCGGTTCAAAACGAAATATCTGTGGGGGCGCAAGCTCCGCTAGTCGATACGACGGCCGCCACTCTGAGCGGACTGATCGATGACCAGCGCGTGCAGGACCTTCCTTTGAATGGCAGGAATGTGATTGGCTTGGCCGCCATTCTTCCCGGCGTGTTGAGCGTTAATGCGCCGCAGGCGATGGGAGATGCTCGGGGCGGCCTAACGATGGACGTGAATGGTGGGCGCGCCAACATGAACCTTTTCACTTTGAACGGTGGGTATTTTAATAACCCATCTCGCAATACCGGTATTAATTTTCCGCCACCGGATGCGGTTCAAGAGATTCGCATTCAAACCGCCAATTTTTCGGCGGAGTACGGCCGCAATCCGGGCTCACAAGTGAATGTAGTGACTAAGGCGGGGACGAATGAATTTCACGGTGCCGCGTGGGAATTCCTGAGGAACAATGACCTCAATGCTCGAAATTTCTTTTCGCCTTCCGTGCCGGCGTTGCACCAGAATCAGTTCGGTGCAGCAGCCGGTGGTCCCATCAAGAAAAATAGTCTGTTCATTTTCGGCACCTACGAGGGGCTTCGCGATCACGAGCAGGCGCAAACCATCGAGTCGTTTCTGCCAACGGCTGCGGAGCGGAGCGGCGATTTCACGGCCTCGGGATCAACACTGACGGATCCCGTCGATCCCCTTACGAATAATCCCCTCACAACTCCTTCCGGAGCGCCGTGCGTCGCTGGCAATGTGATCGCACCTGCATGTATCAGTCCGATCTCACAGAAACTCATGGCGTTTGTTCCTAATCAGTCGGGTTCCTACGTTGCATTGGCTTCGCAGCCGCGATCCAGCGATCTATACATGGCACGCGGTGATTGGAATCACACTGAAAAGCACCGGCTATTCGGAAGCTTCTATTACGCCAATTATTCGCAAGATAGCCCGCTTCTCGCGAGCGATGGGACACTCCCCGGTTATATGGCGGAGAGCTTCGTTACCAACACACGAGAGGTAGTGATCAATGACATCTACACGTTTACCCCATCGCTGCTCAACCAATTTACATTTTCCTTCCTGGATTCCGGATCAAACCAGCTACAAAGTAAGAATGTTCCACCTTCCACGTACGGCATCAATATGCCGCAGTATCCTCCCGCCGGCTCACTTGATTTCAACGTTGGCGGCGACTTCGTTTTCGGCTCCGGCTACACCACGCGGTTTTTCAGCCATAACTATCAGTACAAAGACACTGTGGATTGGATGAAAGGCCGCCACAATTTTAAGTTTGGATTTGAACTCCTGCATTTGCAGTTTGAGCAGATCTTTATCGGATCCCCGACCGCGTCGTTCAATGGAACGCGGAGCGGCGATCCTTACGCCGACTTTCTGCTGGGAACATTCGCGAGTGTCAGCGGGGACTTCGGCGTGCGCGATACAAACTCAATCACCAATGCGATCTCCGGATTTTTCCAGGACCAATTCAAAGCGACCAGCCGGCTCACGGTTACTTTGGGCGTGCGCTATGAGCCATTTCTGCCCTGGACCGAAAAGTATAACCGCATCAATACAGTTGTTCCCGGTCGGCAGTCGACCGTCGTCCCGGATGCACCGCCCGGAGTCGTTTTTCCTGGTGACAAGGGGGTAACCAGAGGGCTCGCCGGGGCGGACCTGAATAATTTTGCGCCGCGTATTGGTCTCGCTTGGGACGTCTTTGGAAACGGCAAGACCTCCGTGCGGTCTGCCTACGGCGTCTTCTTTGAAAGCGTAAACGCCGACTCTCTGGCGCAGGAAAACCCGCCTTTTGCGGGATTTTTCTCGGCTTATAACGGGAATATCGCGGACCCGTTCGGTTCAACCGGTCAGATCGCCCCGCCCACAACAACAAGCAGCAAGTTCGGCTGCATCAAAATCAGCGCGTATCCCGGATACAATTGCCCGCTTTTTCCTTTGCCGGTCGGAGGCGTATTCACCGACCTGTCGTTGCGCACGCCATACATCCAAGCGTTCAACTTCTCTATTCAGCATCAGTTAACACCAACCCTGATGATTGAGACCGCCTACGCGGGCAAGATCGGGATTAAGGTTGAGGCGCTCCGAACTTATAATCCTGCGAAGTTCGAGCCGGATCCGATTACGGGTGCACCGGCTTCGCTACAAAACGCAAATGACAGAGTTTTATTCGAGCCCGGTATCCTCAGCCCACAAGGCTACTTGTTAGGCAACGATTTCAGGAGCTGGTATCACAGTTGGCAGACTCAGATTATCAAGCGATTTTCCAAGGGTCTGAGCATACAGGGTTCATACACTTTGGCAAAGTCAATCGACAGCAGCTCGACCGATAACCTGGGTGCGACCGTTTCTAATCCTTTTGACCTCCACTCTGAGCGCGGCCGCTCGGATTGGGATCGCCGGAACGCGGTTGTCGCCTCCTGGTTGTGGACTCTTCCCTTTCATTTCAGCAATCACTTGACGAATAGCCTCCTAGGCGGCTGGACGTTAACAGCGATTCACACTCTCCAGAGTGGAACTCCGTTGACGTTCACTATTGGGCAGGACATTGCGCTGGACGGCACGGGTAACGGCGGCGGCCAACACGCCTTCCTGGAGCCGGGCATTACCGACGGCAAGATCTCGCTATCCCATCCGAATCGTAATGCCATGGTGACGCAGTTCTTCAATACGGCTGCGTTCGTTCCTGTGAACTTGCTACCGGCCGGCTATTACGGCAACGCAGGGCGCGGATTGATCAGCGGTCCGGCTTTCTACAACACGGATTTCAGCGTGCTGAAAGATTTCAAGATACGTGAATCGCTGAGCCTTCAATTCCGGACGGAGATGTTCAACGCCTTCAATCAGGTGAATTTCAACAATCCGGATACAACGGAGACAGATTCATCTTTTGGTCAAATTACGAGTGCTCAGCCCGGACGAGAGATCCAGTTCGCTTTGAAGTTGCTTTGGTGAAGTGCGTTTTTCGGTTCTCCGCGCTCTGCGGAATGATCGTAATTGGGGCGGTTGCTTGCGTCGCAGCATCCGCTGACGCCGTCCGCGATTTCCAGCAAGCACGAGACCTGTTCAATCAGCACGAATGGGATAGGGCCCAGGCCGCAGCAGAGGAGGCTCTTGCTGCGGATCCCAAGATGGGTGATGCCGAAATCCTGCTCGGTCTCATCGACACGGTGCGGTCAAAATTCGGCGAGGCGGAGAGGCATTTCCTGAAAGCTGTGGCGCTTGAGCCCGGGAATTACCAGGCGCACGCCTATCTCGGGTCGACCTACCTGCAAGAGAAAAAGCTTTCGGAGGCAACTCGCTCTTTTGAGAACGTGTTGGCCTTAAAGCCCGGGAATGCGGCGGCCAATTACAACCTTGGCGTAGTTGCACTCGAGGAAGGTTCGACGGCCGAGGCGTTGCGGCGGTTCCAAATAGTCCTTGCTACGAATCGGTCCGACGTATCTGCGTTGACCGGTGTTCTGACTGTAGAGCTTCTGTTGCACAAAGCGGCCGATGCTCGCCGGACCGCAGATCAGTTGCAGAAATTGTTGGAAGATGCTGACCCACGGCTGTTGCAGGTCGCCGCTCTTTTGGCAGAACATAGTGACCCGGCTGCAGCAATTCCAGTGCTGGAGAGGGTACGCGGAGCTGGACCGCAGTCTTGGGATGTCAGTTACAACCTGGCGGTTGCATATTTCCAAACGGCTCAATATGACCGGGCTGCGGATGCGCTCCGGCCATTTACTGAGACGGAACGTAAGGCGGAGGCTTTCAATCTCCTGGGCGCAATCGAGGAGAAGCGCGGGCGCACTGCTGAGGCCGAGAACGCGTTCAAGGACGCTATGACGCGCGAACCCTCGAATCAGGACTACAGATTCGACTACGGAAACTCGCTTCTACAACATGGCAATTTCGGATCCGCATTGACGGTTTTTCGCGTTGGGATCGTCGATTTTCCAAACTCCTGGAAACTGAGGATCGGACTTGGATCGGCTTATTATCTGTCCGGTAATTATGACAACGCTGCAAGGGCTTTGCTCGAAGCTGTCCGGCTTAAGCCGGATTCCACGGCCGCCTGGAACCTGTTAGGCGAAGCATACGAATCCGCACCTGATTTGCAGCGGGAGATCGAAACTGCGTTTGCCTCGTATCTGAAAACCGCGCCTCGGGATCCAGGAGCTTATTACCACTATGGCGCGATACTGTATCAGCGCGCGCAGGCAGGTGGCGGAAATGATTATCAACAAGCCGTTCGCTATGTAAATGAAGCTCTGCGTCTGAAGCCTGACTTTGCCGAAGGGCATTTCGAATTGGGTCTGATACGGCTGGCTGAAAACAAAACCGAAGAAAGCATCGCCGCCCTCCAGAAGGCCGTCAGTCTAGAGCCAGGGCTAGCAGCCGCTCATTACAGATTGGGTTTGGCTTACAAGCGTATTGGCGATCAAACTCGTGCGCAAGAGGAACTGAGCAGTTTCCGAGCACTTAAAGAAGAACAGCGCCAGCGTGGCCGTGTTCTTCAGTCTCTCGCCGCCATTGCGGCTAATGGGACGGGCTCTGGGGAGCGACCTTAAGAATTTCGACAAGTTGTGTATCTTCGGCTCGCTTTTTTGTCTTCACTTTTTGAAATCTTTGGAGTAATTGTTGCGCTTGCTCCGCCTCGCCCTCTCGGCGGTACAGCAAGCTAAGTTGATAGAGGGCCGTAGGGTTATCCGGATCAATCTTCAGCGCGGTGTGCCATTCGCGGGAGGCTGCGGCCGTATTCCCCGTCGCGAGTTCGAAGCGCCCCAGCAACGCGTGCGACGCAGGGTCTTTGGGATCAAGCTGAATAGCTTTGCGTAAAGCCGCGATCGCGCTTATACGATTTTCAGCGTTATCGATGCCTTTTCTGGACAAGGCGAGCGCGTACAAATACCATGCACGTGCATCTCGTGGATCAACCGTACGCGCCTTCTCAAACATGCTTGCCGCTTCAACGGCATTCCCCGATTCCAAAGCGGAAATGCCCAGCGCGAGTAACGGCAAATTCCAATCCGGTTTGAGCCGGCTGGCTTCTAAAAAGCTGGCCTTAGTCCGATTACTGGTCAACGCTAATAAAATTCCTTGTTCAAACCAGAGCTGCGGTGATTGCGGCAGATGCTCCAGGCCGCGCGCAACCACTTGCAAGGCGTAATTATTATTCGCATGAGCCGAAGAAAATTCCGCCAATTCAAGATAGCCATCTTCTGAATTCGGATCCATTTCGATAGCTCGCGAGTAAGCGGCGTAAGCAAGCTCTGGCTTGTGCTGTCCGTCGTACGCCTCAGCGATCAATCGCAAAGTTCCGGCGGATTCCTTGTGTGCTGAAATAATTTTTTCGTAAGCGTTGATGGCCTGCGCATAATATTGGTACTGCAAGAACAGCCCTCCAACACGGGACAGCGTCTCCCAATCTGGATCTGCAGCGTGCGTCAATTGTTCTAATATCGTCGTCGGAAAAGTTAAGTCATGCGTAGCGAGATACGATTCGAGAACAGGTTGAACGACCTCGGCATTATCGGAAGCGAGTGTTCCAGCGCGCTTGAATTGTTCTTTTGCCTGCGCGAATTCGTGACGGCCTGCTGCGGCGAGTCCTAGATATAAATGTGGCACGGGATCGGCGGGTACTGCCTTAGTGACGGGAAGAAACTCGCGCTCTGATTCGCCTCTGCGATTGAGGAACCAAAGCACCGTGCCGAGGTTTTTGCGCGCTGCATAAAATTGGGGATTGAGCCGCACCGCCTCGCGATAGAATTTCTCCGCGTGCGCCAGGTCGTTCAGTTGGGTATAAGCAAGCCCGATCTGCTGGCACAGATTTGGATTCGACGGTTCAGCGCGATGCAGTTCAAGCAGAATTGGGAGTGCACTGTCAGCCTTGCCCGCCTTTAGCAGAGCCTGCGCCTGAGCAGCGGGCGATTCCTGTGCCTCTGCCGGCACAAGCGCGAGCATGCAGACCAGAAGACAGCTCCCGAACAGTGATATCTTGAACAATTCTCTGATTCTATGTTGCCGCGAATGATCCGTGTTGTTGGCGTTCTTGCCGTGCTATTGGCACCGAAGTACGTTTTCGCCGCATCTCCGCTTTTCGCGCGGGGTTACACGGTGTTGCCCTCGCCGCAGAAAGTGCAGCTTGGGACGAAGGACTTTACGTTTACGCACGCGTGGCGGCTGGAATTGGGAGCAGGCCTGAAGCCCGACGATATAGCAGTCACGGATCTGCGAGAACGCCTGCAGGAGCGGTTTCAGTTAAAGCTGGACGGCTCCGGAAATGGACCCGTATTGCATCTGGCCGTGGCTCCTGATGCGGTCACAATCGGCGCAACCACCGATGCCGATAAAGCCGCGATCGCGCAGCAAGCTTACCGCATACAACTAACGTCCGAGCGTGTGACGATCACCGGCAGTAGCCCGACCGGTCTGTTCTATGGAGTCCAGACACTGATCCAGTTGTTGAAGCCGGAGAACGGGAAATTATGGCTACCCGAAGGCGAGATCGAGGACTGGCCTGACCTTCAACTGCGAATCATTTACTGGGACGATGCGCATCACTTGGAGCATCTCGATGTGCTCAAGGCGGCCCTGCGGCAAGCCTCGTTTTACAAGATCAACGGCTTTGCGATCAAGCTAGAAGGCCATTTTCAGTATCAGCACGCACCGGCTATCGTCGAGCCGTATGCCCTAACTCCTGCTGAATTACAGGAGCTGACGGACTACGCATTGAAATATCACGTCGAACTGATTCCATACTTGGACGGACCGGCGCATGACTCATTCATTCTGAAGCACCCCGAATACGCGAAGCTGCGGGAGTATCCGGACAACAACTACGAGTTCTGCAGCACGAACCCGGACACTTATAAGCTCTTCGAAGGTATGTTCGAGGATCTGTTGGCGGCAAACAAGG
Organism: Bryobacteraceae bacterium; assembly: GCA_036821665.1. Taxonomy (GTDB): domain Bacteria; phylum Acidobacteriota; class Terriglobia; order Bryobacterales; family Bryobacteraceae; genus Bog-105. The sequence continues at coordinate 10,748 of DAISJE010000045.1, forward strand.
GAGCAAAGTATTTTGTGCTTTCGACGGATGAGCCGTATTACGTGGGGCTGGCCGACAACGGACAATGTCAGGAAGCGCAACGGGCCAAGCAGTTGGGCAGCGTGGGGAAGTTGTTGGCGGAGTTCGTGACAAAGACAGCCGGTTATCTGCACGAACATGGACGTACAGTGATTTTCTGGGGCGAGTATCCGCTGAAACCGGAGGATATCAATGCGCTGCCAAATTATATGGTTAACGGCGAGGTGTATGGGCCTGTGTTCAATCCGGCGTTCAAGGCGCACGGTATCCGGCAGCTACTGTTCACTTCCACGGTTGGATGGAAGGAATATCTGTTCCCGAACTATTATTTGTTGCCCCAATCGCAGCATTTGCCGGGACCTGCCGGAGGGACGTATGAACCCGTAAAGCAAGGTCCGGGGGTAGTCGATGAAATGTTCGATTTCATCTCATTCAATCCCGCTCGAAACGATGCCGCGTTGATGGGGAGTTTTATTGCAGGCTGGGCCGACATAGGTCTGCATCCAGAAACGATGTGGCTCGGGTATGCGAGCGGTTCTGCAGCAGCATGGCATCCGGGTGCTCCCGACCCTCAGGAATCGATGAACGCCTTTTATCGGCTGTTCTATGGCCCTGGCGCCACAAACATGGGGCGCTTGTATCAGCTCATGAGCGAACAGGGGCAATTCTGGAAAGAAAGTTGGGACGTAAAAGCTTCAGCCGCGCGAACGCCGATATGGGGAGATTGGAACATCATCTACGATACGCCACACCCCTCGGAAGACCAAACGCTAGTCGAGATGCCGGTGCCAAAGTTACCGCTACTCACATTAGGGTACGAGTGGGACCCCGAAAACGCCGTGCGCCTGAAGATGGCAGGGGAATTTCTAGCCGCTAACGATGAGTTAGTAAATCTCATCCAGGTAAATCAGCAACACGTCGAGTTTCAGAAATACAATCTGCAGGTGTTCTTGTCGATCGCGCAATTATTTCGTCAAAATCTTCAGATGCTTCTGGGTCTGCAGCAGATCAGGGCAGAATTGAAATCCGCGGAGATGCATGCAGCGCACGTAGAAGCTAAAGAGGCCGTGGCGGCACTGGACCAGGCGCTCAACATTGCTCAAAGCATTCGTACGCAGAGGAACGAAGCTCTGGAAAACGCTACCAAGACATGGTACGAGAGTTGGTTCCCGCGCGTCCCCGAAGCAAATGGACGGAAATTTCTAGATAGGGTTGACGATGTGAAAGACCATCTTCCCGTCCGAACCGTGGATATGAGCTATTTGGTGTATCGCGAGCTTTTATATCCGCTCGGCGATTGGGCCAAACAAACGACCGCGGTCAGAAATGAATACGCTGAGGCACACCATCTGCCGCTTAGAAAGTTTTCGCTGAATTGGAAGAGCACCACAATAAAAGGTAGCAATTAGGAGTCATTTGCACGATATGAAATGCTTAGCTGCGCTCCTTGTCTTCGTCTTCGCCAGTTACAGTGGCGCTGCTACTTCGTCTCCGCTTTTCGCGCGGGGTTACACGGTATTGCCGTCGCCGCAGAAAGTGCAGCTTGGGACGAAGGACTTTGCGTTTACGCACGCGTGGCGGCTGGAATTGGGAGCCGGTCTGAAGCCCGGCGATATAGCAGTCACAGATCTACAAGAACGCCTGCAGGAGCGGTTCCAGGTAAAGCTGGATGGATCCGGCAAAGCACCCATATTGCAGTTGGCCGTCGTTCCCAATGCGGTCACAACCGGCGCAACTAGCGATGCCGATAAAGCTGCGATCGCGCAGCAAGCCTATCGCATACAGTCAACCTCCGAGCGTGTGACGATCACCGGCAGTAGCCCGACCGGTCTGTTCTATGGAGTCC
>DAISJE010000045.1:12711-15183 GCA_036821665.1 Bryobacteraceae bacterium
ATCTGCACGAACATGGACGTACAGTGATTTTCTGGGGCGAGTATCCGCTGAAACCCGACGATATCAATGCGCTGCCAAATTACCTGATCAATGGCGAGATGTACGGACCCCAGTTCGACCCCGTTTTTCGGGCGCATGGCATTAAACAAATGATCTACACATGGACGGTTGGCGAGGAGCAGCTTTTTCCGCAGTACTACGTTTTGCCGCCGTCCGAGCGGCTACATCCAGCACGGCCGGAGTCGGGCCGCGTGCAGGAAATGTGGGAGCATGCGGGGTTCACCTCGCTCGATAATCTATCCTCAACACGTCCGGATTTTGCGCAGGCCAATCAAGCGGAGATAATCGGTGAATTCGTCGCCGGCTGGGCTGACCCAGGGTTGCATCCGGAAACCATGTGGCTGGGCTACGCAACAGGACCGGCAGCCGCGTGGAATCGAGCGACGTCAAATCCCAAAGAGGCGGAAAGCAGTTTTTACCAGCTTTTTTATGGTCCCGGCGCAGTCAACATGGGCAGGCTCTATCAATTAATGAGCGAGCAGGCGCAAGTTTGGGAGGACAGTTGGGAAACCGGTCCGTCCGCGGCGCGGTCGCCGATTTTGGGAAACTCCTATGGCCTGTTCAACCCGCCTCGCCCCGCTCACGATCAATATTTACCTCTGCTCCCGATACCCGAGCCACAACTGCTTCATCTCGGCCACGACTGGGGCCTGGAAAATCGCAAGCGTCTGGACCTCGCCGGGAACTTCCTGGCCCAAAACGATCAGCTACTCGATTTGCTTCACGCGAATGCCGAACGCGTCGAATTCAATCGCTACAACTTGCAGGTTTGCCTCTCGATCGCCGCGCTCTACCGGCAGAATCTGATTATGCTGCAGGATCTGAATCGCATTTCAGACGCCTTGAAAGCAGCAGAAACCGCAGCCGGAAAGGCCGAGGCAGAACGCGCTCTTGCATCGCTCGATCAGGCAATCGGTATTGCCGAGAATATCCGCCAGCAACGCAATCACGCTCTTCAAAATGCTACGGCAACGTGGTATGAAACATGGTTCCCTCGCGTAGCGGAAGCAAACGGGCGCCAATATCTCAACCGGGCGGACGACATTAAGGATCACAAACCCGTCCGCACGATCGATATGAGCTATCTCGTATATCGCGAACTGCTTTATCCGCTGGATGACTGGGCGAAGAATGTTATCGCGGCACGAAATGAATATGCCAGCGCGCACAAGCTTCCAGTGCGGAATTACAGCTTCGATTGGAAAGACACCTCCACGACAGTAACGGCTGCACGCACGCCCGATGATTCGGACAATTAGCCAAGTCGCTTCAATAGCCGCCCTGCTATCTTCTCATTCTAAATAGCGTGCAGGACTACCGGGTTGACCGAACTCCCGGGCTGAATTACCTGATTCAGCGCAAAATATACCGACGGGATCTGATTCTGTATGGGTTGTCGAGCTTCTACTTCGTAATCTGTAGCTGTTTGGCTAGTTCCTCTAACTTGAGCTTCGCCGCGGATTTCATAGCTTCGGTAGGAGCTTCATCGGCTTGATCGATGAGAACGGCTAACGAACCGAGTCCGCCATTCAAATCCGAGAATGTTTCCGCCACAGATTCTCGATTTTGTTTTTTCGCCGCCTCATAGCCTTCATAGCTGGCTTTCATTCCCGCTATGAGTTTCTGCTCCAGCGCTAACTGCTCGGCAAAGGCGGCTGCGGTGGTGGTCTCTCTGGGATCGCGCCGGACTGTAAGGGGTTGATTGTAGATGTGCCCGTCCGCTTCAAGCTTCACCGTGTATTGGCCGGGGACAACAAGAGGCCCAAGCGGATCGGCACGTGTCTCGTAGGGAACCGCAGACATCGGATAGTCGTGATGCAGCGACAGTGGCGGCGAATAGCGCAGATCCCAGACAAAGCGGTTGAGCCCGGCGTTGGTCGGCAAGGGATGCGGATTCGCCATCCAGTAATCTGCAAACGTCGGCCATTTTAGGGGCCTTATTTCGCTTTCAGCTAGAGGTGCACTGCTGAATTGCCGCACTAGTTTGCCCTGCGAATCGTAGATGCTCAGCTTAATGGGCGCCGCCGGCTTGCCCTGCAATGTGTAGGCGAGCACAGCGCCAGCCGGCGGATTGGTTCCTGCCGGAATTTCCGGCGGCATGGGAGTATCGGAGGTGACGGCGCGGCGTAACCGAATTGCCGCCTTCGGCCGAAAAAAGTGGCCTGGCGCCTCCGCAATTCGTGAATCCAGTTGCTCCAGCGGACTTAGGTCATCCAAGATCCAGAACCCGCGCCCGAAGGTCGCCGCGATCAAATCGCCATTTCGCAGAGCTAAATCCCGAACGGCAACAGTCGGAAGGTTCAGCTGCAGTGGCTGCCACGTGCTGCCATTATCGAAGGAAACGTAAACGCCATTCTCCGTGCCGGCATAGAGTAGTCCCTGACGTTTGGAATCGGCTCGCACGACACGGAC
>DAISJE010000046.1:0-15172 GCA_036821665.1 Bryobacteraceae bacterium
TGGACGGCCACGGCCCACGAGCGTTCAGCGATCAGCCCGGGCCGGGCATGCCACGGCCCTACTTAAATTGCGGGAATGAATTCCCACGCGGACTGAAGTCCGCCCTCCTACATCAGAGCGAGTCGTCTACTCCGTACGTAGCGCCACCATAGGCTCGACACTCGCGGCACGCGAAGCGGGAAGCCAGGACGCCAGAAGCGCGGCGGCACAGAGCAAAAATGTCGCAAGAGCAAGCATGCGCGGATCCCAGGGAGAGACGCCGAAGAGTTGACGCGTCATGAGATGCCCGGCGACGATGGCGAGCGGGATGCCGATGCCAAGTCCGATTCCGATCTGGAAGAAGGCGCCGCGAAGGACCATGCCGACAACGCTGGCGCGATCGGCACCGAGCGCCATGCGCACCCCGATCTCGCTGGTACGCTGTTCGACGGTATAGGCCATTACGCCGTACAAGCCCACCGCGGCGAGAACGAGACCGAGCACGCCGAAAAGCATGGTGAGCGTAGCGATCATATTCTGCTGTTGAAAATCGCCGGCGAGAATTTTCGAATACGGGTCTACGCCGTAAACCACCAGGTTGGGATCAACATCGGCGAGCGCTTTGCGCACCGCCGCTTCGATACCGGGCGGATGGCCGGGAGCCCAGATGACGATGTTGTAGAGGAAGTGGGAGAAGAGGTCGAAGGTATTGAATTGCGGATCGTCGTATTTGACGCTTTGCGTTTCGGGCAGCCAGAACATCGGGCGGATCGGATCCTTGTAGTCCCAGGTCATGTAGCGGATGTCGCGCACAACGCCGACAATTTCGAATTTGTTTGCGTACTGAATGCGGTCCATGCCGAAGTGCTGTCCGATGGGGTTCTGGTGTTTGAAGAAGCGTCGAACGAAGGCTTGGTTTACGACGGCGATGGGGCGAGTAGTGGCGGTGTCCTGCTCCTCGATGAAGCGGCCCTGCTCGATTTTTGCGCCGAGGGTTTCGAAAAAGCCAGGCATGACGCGGGCCCAACCTGCGCCGGTGTCTTCCTTGGGCCCGGGTTGGGGGCGGCCTGCGATGCGAATGCCCTCATTCCAGCTATCGCCGCTCATAGGCGCGTAAAGAACGGGAGCGGCCATGCGCACTCCGGGTACGCGGAGCAGGCGCTCGTCGATGCGACGGAAAAAGGGCTCCATTTGCTCGGGCTTGTAGTTACCGAGGGTTGGGTTGATGGAGACGAGATAGCGATCCCTCGTTTGGAAACCAAAATTCTGGTGTTCGAGATTGCGCAGGCTTTGGCCGAGCAAAGCAGCGGCGGAGAGTAAAACGAGCGACATAGCGGCTTGCGCGATAACCAGCGATTTTTGTGCGATAGAGCCACCACCGCGTACAGAGCGGTTGCTGCCGCGCAGAGCCTCGACAGGATCGACATGCGAGGTCATCCAGGCGGGAGCGATACCGAAAAATATTCCGGTGAGCACCGAGACCGCGAGCGTAAAAAGCAGGACGGGCCAGGAGGGCGATGCATCGATCGGGACGTAGTTCGACGGGCCGCCACCGTTGTGAAACGCCAGGTAGAGAATCAGTTTGCTGCCGCCATAGGCGATTCCGATTCCGAGAATGCCGCCGACGATTGCGAGCAGAGTGGATTCAACGAGCGCTTTGCGCACCAGCCGGCCGCGCGACGCACCGAGGGCGACGCGCAGAGAGGTTTGCGAGCGATCTTTCAAGCCGCGGGCGAGCATGAGATTGGCGAGATTGCCGCACGCGACAAGCAGCACACAGCCGGCTGCGATGAGCAACAGTTTCAATCCGGCTTCATATTGATCGCGCATGGCCGCGACACCCGCGCCCCCGGGAATGAGATGCAGGGTCTGCTGACGCCAAGTCTGCTTTTCGCCGGGCTCCATGTCGGGCACATGGCTCGCGAGCCAATCATGGAACTCGACGCGCAGTTTGGCTTCGAGCGACTTGGGATTCACGCCGGGGCGCACGCGGCCGACAATATCGAGCCAGTTCGTATTGGGACGCTTGAGACGCTGGGCTGCGCCATCGAGCAGAGGTTCGGTATTGGTGGGAATCCACATATCGGGCATGCCCCAGCCGTCGAGTTTGGCGCCATAGAAGCCAGGCGGAGCGACGCCGATCACGGTGAAGAGATGGTCGTTAATCTGATAACTCGCACCCACGACGGAGGGATCGGAGCCGTATTTATCGCTCCAGACGTGATAGCTCATAACGGCGACGGGAGGCGCGCCGGGCTGATCATCGGCATCGGTCATCAAGCGGCCGATCCAGGGACGGACGCCGAGGGTGCGGAAGAAATTGCCGGAGACGTATTCCCCGTTGCGCGTATCGACGGGACCGTGCGAGCCTGCGCGGCGGACGCCGAGCGGCGCGTTGCCGGCTTGCAGTGCGGCAAGGTCGGTGAACTCGGGCGTGTGTTCGCGGAAATTCTTGTAGGCTTCGTAGGAGAAAAGCGAAAAATCGCCATCGCTATCTTGCGTATAACCGCCCCAATTGCAGCAGCGAATTTTGTCGCCTACGCGCCAAAGCTCGTCAGGCTTGGTGACCGGTAGAGACTTGAGCATCACCTGGTGAACGAGGGTGAAGATTGCAGTCGTCGCGCCAATGCCCAAGGCGAGCGTGATCACCGCGGTAGTGGTGAATCCGGGTGCCTTTTTCAATTGCCGAAACGCTTCCTGCAAATCCGCCATTTGGTTTCCTTCTGAACGTGTTTGGACACGACCCGTCGCTCATGCTCCGGGCTCCGTTTTCAAATACGAATGAACCGGGGTGTGGTTAGCAAATCGCCCCCAGATATTCTCAGTTGCAATACTCGGCAGAATCGGTTTGGTTACAAACCGCCGTCGATTTTTTTATTCACAGAACGGAATACGCGGAGGGGGGTCTAGAAGATCCAAAAAGTGTTGGACAAATGTACGCCCAACGGAGCATCGCACCCTTTTATAGGGCGGCCATCACTTCCCGATACAGGTATTTGGCGCCTTCAACGCCGTCCCACGGACCCTCTTCGTATTCGAGCGCGAAGAGACCGGTGTAGTTGGCGTTGAGCATGATTCTTACGTTTCGTTGAACATCGGGATTCTTCCAGCGGCTCCAATATTTCGCATGCACGTTCGTATGGGCGTAAGGCGCGAGTTCCTGTAGCCCATGGAAGAGCAAGTACTCGTGCTCCCAATTGCAGAAATCCGGAGAGGCTTCGCAAAACGGATTATTTACTTCTTCGACAATGATTCTGATATTTGTCGGGCTGGCGGTAAGCCCCCAATGATTTTCCAGTGTTACCTTCACGCCGAGTTTTCCGCCATAGTCGGCCATCTCTTTAAATGACTCGATACAGTTGGTGAGATATTGAGCCAGCGCGTCGTTCTTTGGATATGAGCTGGGATCTGCGATGGGAGTGGGAGCGATTCGCGGGCCGCCGCTGTTCACGCGCATCGATTTTGCGCCAAGCATCGCGGCCCCATCCAACCATTTCTTCGCGACTTCAATACCCGCCTTACGCCGTTCGGCATCCAGCTCGCAGATATCGCGCGGGGCGTTGTTTGAGATGTGATGGCATTTCGTGCCGGTTGCGACCATTTTGCTGGACATCTTCTCCAGCCACTTTTTCCCGGACGCGCTCGACGGATCGAATTCGTGCATCGTATGCGTTCGTCCGTTGAAGGTCACAGTGCTCGCGACGTACATAGATTCATCGGTGGGATCGCCGAATAAGCCTGAGAACAGGTCCATCTGGTAAACGCCTGGAAAGTTCTCCTTTGTAAAGTCGGGGAAATCGAGCATCGTGATCTCGCCGTACTTTTTCTTCATCTGCTGCACCTGCTGCGGCTCCGCCATAATGGCGTGGCTTTTGAAGATGTAGCGGATTGGCCAGGTGTTCGAGGCGATTCTCGCGACCTTTTCCTTGTCAGTTAGCGGGCGCGCAGCTCCGGCGTGCGCGATCGATTCCGGCGTCGACACTTGGGCTTTTGCCGCCTGGACTGTTGCATTAGAAAGCAAGCCTCCCGCCGCCAGGCTGACGCCAGCGTTCTTCAGAAACCTTCGCCTGTCCGGAGTTAAGTCGTTAATCGTATTCTTTTTATCCATCGCCAGATGCTCCAGATTACCCTCTTTTGAATTTTCGCCCTGCGCTTAACTAACCGGCGCGCGTATTCTCAGTCTAAAGACCAGCCGGATGGAATGGACCGACTCAGCGGCGGCCGAAGAGGCACGCAAGGGCGATCAACAAGCCTTTCGTGTCTTAGTGGAGCGCCATAGTCACGCCGTTTTCCGTCTCGCATTTCGTATGACTGGTAACGAGCAAGACGCCGAGGACCTGGTTCAGGAAACGTTTCTCCGAGCCTATAAGCAACTGCATCAGTTCGATGCGCGCTCGGGATTCGGCACCTGGCTGTATCGCATTTGCACAAATTGCTCGATCGACCTGCTTCGCACTCGTAAGCGGCGTAACGAGGAGCCCTTTGCAGGCGAAAAATTTACGCTTCATTGGTTGGACCGGATCGCTTCATCGGGGCCATCGCCTGAGCGCCTGACGCAAAGCAATCAGATCACGAACCGGTTGGAAGACGCGCTAAAGCGGTTAAGCGAAACCGAGCGCATGGCTTTCGTGCTGCGGCATTACGAAAACTGCGACATAGAACAGATCGCCGAGGCTCTGGGTGTGCAACCGAACGCCGCAAAGCACAGTGTCTTTCGAGCTGTGCAGAAACTGCGCCGCGCACTGGAACCGGTCTGGGGGGTAGCGGCCCGATGACTCATATCACGGAAGAAGTACTGATTGAGGCGTACTACGGCAATATGGATGACGTCTCTCGCCAACACATTCAGGAATGTGAGGAGTGCCGCGCGGAATTTGAACGTTTGAGTGGCGTGCTCAATTCCGTTCGCGATTACCCGGTTCCTGAGCGCGATGAGCTTTATGGCTCCGATGTCTGGGCTCGCCTGGCTCCGAGCCTTCCTGCGGCGAAACCGCGCATGAACTGGTTTCGATGGTGGATGCTGACGCCCGCGCTCGCGACCGTTGTTCTGGTCGCCTTCTTTGCGGGCATGTTCACCGGGCAGCGACAGGCGGGAATCTCGGCGGAAGCGCGGGAACGTATTCTGCTGATGGCGCTGAGCGATCATCTGGATCGATCACAGATTCTCCTAACTGAACTGCTCCACACAGATCCGGAGACTGGCGGATTGTCGAGGGAGCGCGACCGGGCCCGTGAACTGCTGGGCGAAAACCGTCTGCTCCGGCAGAGCGCCGCGCACATGGGTGACGCCCGCGATGCCGATTTGCTGGATTCACTCGAGCGCGTGTTGCTGGATGTCGCCAACGGCGGGTCCGCGTCGTCGTCCAACGGCCTGCAGATGATACAGCAACGCATCGATAACGAGGCCCTGCTGTTTAAGGTGCGCATCACGGGCGCCGAGGCCCGTAGAAGAGGACAGAAATTATGATTTGCAAATATTTATCTTTCATTGCGTTGATCGTTGTTTTAGGTGCGGCTCCTAGTCTGGCGCAGAGTAGTGTTCCATTTGCGCAGAGTTTCCAGGCCCGTCAAGCGAACCGGGATGACGCGGATTATCAGGCCGGGTTGCGGGCGCTCGACTCACGCCAATGGGATCAGGCCATTTCGTCGTTCGACGCCGCGGCTTCTCATAAGGGAACGCAAGTCGACGCCGCTCTTTATTGGAAGGCATATGCGCAAAACAAGGCCGGCCATCGCGAGGATGCGCTCTCGACGATTGCCGAATTGCGCAAAGACTATCCTTCCAGCCGTTGGGTCGGCGATGCACGAGCGCTCGAAGTAGAAGTTCGCGGCCAGACGGGGTCGCCGGTGAGCCCGGCATCGGAGTCGGATGAGAATCTGAAACTCATCGCCATCAGCAGCCTGATGCAGTCGGACCCGGATCAAGCGCTGCCGATTCTTCAAAAGCTGCTTGCGAGTCCCAACAATTCACCAAAGGTGAAAGAAAGAGCACTCTTCGTTCTCACGCAAAATCCGTCGCCGCAGGCGCGTAAGCTGATTGCGGATATAGCACGCGGGTCGTCGAATCCGGACCTTCAATTAAAGGCGATTCGGTACATGGGCATGATGGGCAGCGAAGAATCGCGCAAGGAACTTGCGTCTCTTTACAACTCATCGCCGGACGAGCGCATTAAACGTGCGATTCTGCAGGGTTTCATGTTATCGGGCTCACGCGATTTCCTGCTGAACGTTGCAAAAACGGAGCACAACCCGGAGCTTCGGCGCGACGCCATTCGACAGCTTGCGATGTCGGGCGGTCAGGATGAGCTGTGGCAACTGTATCAATCGGAAAGCTCGGTTGAAAACAAGAAAGCCATCTTGCAATCGATGTTTCTGGGCGGCAATTCCGCAAAGCTGGTGGACATCGCCCGTACGGAGAAAGATCCGGCCCTGCGCATTGCGGCAATCAAGTCTCTGGGGCTGATGGGCGATAACGGCCGAGGCGACGTTCTGGTTTCGATCTATCAATCCGACCCGAATCGAGAGGTAAGGGAAGCGGTGCTGAACTCGCTTTTTCTGCAGCACAATGGCAAAGCCCTGGTTGCCCTTGCACGCGCTGAAAAAGATCCGCAGATGAAACAAAAGATCATCGAAAAAATGGCTCTGGTTCACACGAAAGAAACGACGGATTACATGATGGAGATCCTCAAATGAAAACGGTGGCTCTCTTCTTCGCCGCGTCTGTTGTTTTCGCCCAGAACTGGCAGCCAAATGTCACGAATGCCAAGTTTCAGACCCGTGCCTACTCGGGCAATTTGACGACAGAACTGCGCGCGAGCTCTCCCACGTGGTTTGGATATGCGGTGAAATCTGTCCGCGGCAATAACGAGAACTGCTGCTGGAGCGGCTCGTCGGGGTGCTGGCTCGAAAATGAACGGCGGGGCGAGCGAGTTGTTGCTAACTCTACTCGTCCTATTCCGCTCGAAGGCTCCGACGCAATCGCGATTCTGTTTCGCGTCGAGAACAATGCGATCGAAAAGATTCACGTGTACTCGCTCGAATGCCCGCTCGATGCGGGCGGCCTGCCGTTTGTGTGGCTGAACGGCGTTCCCGAGCACGCGAGTCTGAGTTTTCTGAAGCAACTCACCGAAAATCAGACAGATCACATAGAGGATGCTGCCGTGTTCGCAATCGCTCAACATGCCGGCACGGAAGCAGATGACATTTTGGAACAGCTTGTGCAACCTGCACAGCCGGAGAGGATTCGCGAAAAGACGACATTCTGGCTCGGCGCAAGCCGGGGCGAGCGCGGGCTTACCGTGCTGAAGAATATTCTGGCGAATGACTCGAGCGAACGCGTGCGTGATAAAGCGGTTTTTGCGCTCTCGATCAGCAAGCAGCCGGACGCGCTGAATGAGTTGATTCGGGCGGCGAAGAGCGATTCTTCGGCGCACATTCGCGGCCAGGCTCTGTTTTGGCTGGCGCAGAAAGCCGGCAAGCGAGCGGCTACAACGATTACAGGCGCGATCGAAAACGATCCGAACACGGAAGTGAAGAAAAAGGCTGTTTTCGCGCTTTCACAGTTACCTAAGGATGAGGGCGTTCCCAAGTTGATCGAGGTTGCGCGAGATCAAAAGAACCCGGAAGTTCGCAAGCAGGCTTTCTTTTGGCTGGGGCAGAGCCACGATCCGCGCGCGCTGGCGTTTATTCAGGAAGTGCTGACGAAATAGCTGCCTCGGGCAGAACAAGCCGCAGCTCGGTCTTGCTGGCTCGATTTGCCGCCGCATTTAAGTTCACGGCGATAGTTCTTTCCTTCTCACCTTGTTCCGTATTGTGTTCCCGAAAAAATAGGGTCGACAACTTATAGTGCGCAGCGGCCAGCTTTGGATCTTTCCTGACGGCGGTTTCCAAATAGGTTTTTGCTTGTTGCAAATTTCCTCGGCGCATCATTAGATCGCCCATGGTCATATTGGCTTTGGCATGCTCGGGGCGCGCTTTCAAAACGATTTTCAAAAGATTTTCGGCTGAATCCAGTTGTCCATCGTCCAGCTTGAGTTTTGCAAGCTCATACCGGGCGTCCTGCATGCTTGCATCCAACGAAAGGCAGTGTTCCAACTGTCGGTGAGCATCGTCCAGACGATTTAATTTGATGTCAAGCCAGCCCATCGCGTAGTAAGTGGCGCCGAAATTCGGGACCCGTTTTGAAAATTGATCGAAGAGGTCATAAGATTGCTGCCAGTTTTCCATCGAGATGTTAGCCCGCGCGAGAAGATATAGTGCCGAATTATTCGACGGTTCCAACCGGTGCGCTTTGGTGAGAGCGTTGACCGCGTCCTGGCCTAGATCGCGCCGTATGCAGACGGCTCCAAAGTGAATCAAAGTCGGAACATCGTCCGGCGCGACGGTGCGTGCTTTGATCAAGTAAGAGAGCGCTTTCTCGTCCAGCTTTTGCTTTTCGGCAGATGCCGCGGCGCCGTTCAGCGCCGTCAGGTTTTTCGGCGCGAGGTCCAGCGCGCGCTCAAAGCTGTGTTCCGCAGCCACCGGATCGCTGTTAAGTTCTGCCCGGCCGCGCTCTTCCCAGTAATCCGCACTCGCTTCTAACGCGGGCTCGAGCGATTTTAGCTCGGAGACAGCCTGAGCCTGGTCCTCAGTGCGAAGTTTAGAGGCGGCAAGGCTAAACAGAACGCCCGGCTTTGTACTTCCTAACTTGATCGCCTGTTCTAGATATTTCCTGGCATTTACATAATCGGCGTGTTGGTAATAGAGAAAGCCCAGGTTTTCATGTAAGGAAACAGAATCAGGCGCTAGTTGAAGTCCGCGCTGGAATGCGCTGGCTGCCGCATTTCCATCATGCAGCTCGGTCTCTGCGATACCTAGCAAATTCCAGAGTTCGACATTGTTGGGCTGCTGTTGCAGGCCATCGCGCAGAAGTTGCACGGCGGAATGAAGTTCGCCCGCTTGAATTTCCGCGCTAGCCTTTTGCTCGATCCCCGGCATTTGCTGAGCGAAGGCAGCGCCCAGGACCAGCAATACGCTTAGTGCGCCGCTAATCTTTATCACATAGCCTGAAGAGCATTTCGCATTTGTTGAGGTAAGTAGACGCATTTTGGAATAAAAGCGTAACTTCTTTCGGCCATCCGTATTATTACCATGCAAAAACAAATATCTCTTCTGTTTTCTTAGAGTTATAATCCTGCCAAGAGCTTGTGCGTTCGCGCAAGGGGTTATATGTCATTTACTAACAAACTCGTCTGCTGCTTTCTCCTTTCTGCCTGCTTGATTCCTTTTACATGCACGGCTCAAACCAATGAGGGAATTTTAGCCGGTACAGTTTTTGATCCCTCGGGCGCTGTTATTGAAGGGGCGAATGTCGTGGCCAAGAACGAGGCGACCGGTTTGTCATTGACGGCGACAACGGGCAGTGGCGGCAGCTTCCGCTTTCCATCGATTCCTATCGGTACATATGATCTGACCGTATCGCATCCGGGATTCAGCTCGGTTACGCAAAAGGGCGTTGGAGTTCAGATCAGCACCACAACGGCGGTAAGCATCACACTCACGGTTGGCAAAGCGGAGCAAACGGTCACGGTGCAAGCGGACACAACGAGAATCGAGACGGCAAGTTCGGACATCGGCACCGTAATCACTTCAAAACAGGTAGTGGAGCTTCCTTTGGCGCTTGGCGGCGTTGGCGCTTTGCGTTCCCCAGAAGCATTTGTATTCCTGGCGCCTGGTACGGCCGGCCCTGGCACTGCGAATAGCAATAACGGAATCTTTATTTCAAAACTTGGAGGTGGACAGAATTTCGGCGCAGATGTTCTGTTGGATGGCACCAGCATTCTGCGAACCGAAAACGGGTCCTCGTTTGATGAAGCTGCGCCATCTGTTGATGCCAACTCAGAGTTCAAAGTGCTCACGTCAACCATGCCGGCGATGTATGGCCGTACGACCGGGGCGATTGAGACGTTTACGACCAAGTCCGGATCAAATCAATTTCACGGAACTGCATATGACATTCTGCAAAACGAAGATCTGAACGCAAATTCCTGGTTCAATAACGGCTTTGCTGCACAATGTGCTCCCGGGGATGAGGTTTGCCGCGCGCCTTACGCCCGTCCGGTGGACAAGAAGAACGATTATGGAGGGAATCTTGGCGGCCCGGTATGGATTCCCAAGATCTATAACGGCAAAAACAAAACGTTCTTCTTCTTTAACTGGGAGCAGTACACACAACATATCGGCGGCACAACCACGAGCATTGTGCCGACTCCGGCGGAACGCAGTGGGGATTTTTCAGGAATCCTCGATACGACAAAAGTGCTGGGGACAAACCCGTGTAATGGGCAGCCTATCTACGCAGGTCAGATTTTTGACCCGAGCACGACAACCATTGGAGCGGGCGGCGTCCCTTGCAGGCTTCCGTTTGCGGGCAATAAGATACCCGCATCAATGATCTCTCCGGTCTCAACGAATTTCCTGGCGTATCTTCCTAGTCCGAACACGTCGGGAACAAACGGGATCAATTACGCATTATCGAGTTCTACACCGCTCAACAACACGACCTACACGATTCGCATAGATCATTCGATTTCGGATAGAAGCAAATTTTTTGGAATGTACGACACGCGTGACAATGCCCGATACGCCGGTGCGGGATTTTACACATTTCTTCCTCCTGCAGATTCGAACGGATGGAATCAAAATTTCGTAACGCATTATGGGCGCGCCGGATGGGATTACATCATCAGCCCGAGTTTGTTGAATCACCTGGCTCTCGGATACAACCGAACGAATAGCCAGAACTATACGCCGGGAGCGTTACAGGCGATCTCGGGCAACTTCAGTTGGACCCAGAAGCTAGGTATCGCTGGCATCAACGGAATTGAATTTCCCATCGTAAATATGGGGGAAGGCGTTCCTCAGATGGGTCGGGCGAATGCCGATGACAACGTCGACAATGGCGAACGATTAAACGATACCGTAACCTGGATCAAAGGAAATCACAGCTTTACATTCGGCTTTGACTTCCGCAATCAGCTCTACGCGACCTATGCCTTTGACACCGATACCGGCCAATACAATTTTGCTCGTGCTCAGACTGCGGCCGATGTCGCCGTTAATGGCGAGAGCGGAAACGGAATTGCCAGTTTCCTGTTAGGGGATCTCAACAATGGAAATGCCTTCTTACAAGGGCATGTCCCTCGCTGGACATTTCAATATTATGCAGGCTTCGGACAAGACGATTGGAAGGTAACGCCTCACCTGACGTTGAATCTGGGATTGCGCTGGAGTGTAGATGTACCTCGTATCGAATCGCATAACAACACCTCTAATTTCAGCCCAACCGCTCCGAACCCAGCGGCAGGAAATCTGCCCGGCGCTATGGTCTACGGTAATCTTTGCAGCGGCTGCAATCCGCGCTGGGCGGACACAAAATATCATGACGTCGCACCGAGGTTTGGATTTGCTTACAATCCGAACGGAGGCCGGTTCGTGATACGCGGCGGTTACGGCATCCTGTATTCTCCACTGCAATACACGGATTTCGGCGGCGATCAAGTACAGGGTTACTCGGCGACGCCGACCTTCAACAGCCCCGATGGATTGACCGCGGCGTTCAACTGGAGCAACGGATTTCCCCCGTTTGCACCGCCACCGCATACCGACCCATCTGTCGTCAATACGGGAAATCCAAATTGGATACAGCCGCGTTTCGGCCAGCCGGGAATCATCCAGAGCTGGAGCTTTCAGGTGCAGGGGCAAGTGTCAAAGGACATGATCGCGACGCTGGGTTATGTCGGGTCGCGAGCACAAAATCTGCGCTCCGCAATTATGAACTGGAATAACATTCCTATTCAGGACCTTGCGCTCGGCAGCGTTTTAAACCAGCCGGTCTCCAATAACACGCTCGGAATTACGCCACCGTATCCGAATTTCTATAAAGATTGGGGCAACAGCGTCAATGTTGCGCAGGCGCTCCGGCCTTTTCCGCAATATAACTACATCTACATGGACGTCTTGCAGAACATCGGGCAATCCACATTTAACTCTCTACAGGCGACATTGGAACGTCGCTTCAGTGCCGGACTAAGCCTGCAATCCTCGTTTACCTGGTCGAAGACCTTGACCGATGCGGATAGCATTCTGCCCGGCATCAATGGAGGAATCAGCCAGATTCAGAATCCCGCCGACCTGAACAGCGAAAAAGCATTGAGCAGCCAGGACATTCCATACATGTTTACCACTTCATTTCTGTATGAACTGCCGTTTGGGAAGGGCAAACATTTGTTGAATCACGGGATCGGCAATGCCGTTTTAGGCGGCTGGCAGATTGGCGGCGTGCTCCGGTACCAGACTGGTGTACCCATCTCGTTCGGCTGTGGCAATGGCATTCCGGATTGGCAGAACTGCATCCGTTTCAACCGCGCCTCAGCTCCGCCACTGCTTGCCGATGTAACAAGCGGCCATTTCGATCCCTTCACGCAGCGCTACTTTAATCCCGTCTGTTCGTATGCCGGGGAGGCAGGATGCGCCTTTGCCGATCCAAATACAGAAGCCATTGCCCAAGGGAGCACTACGACGGTCCAGCAGGCACGAGGTGGCGCTTACTATCTTGGCAATTATCCGCGCAACAACGGAGATGCGCGCGCGCCAAACTATTTCAACGAAGATTTCAGCATCATCCGAAACTTCCATCTATTTGAGTCCGCGACTTTACAGATGAAAGGCGAGTTGCTGAACGCATTCAACCGGCATATCTTCAGCGTGCCGGATACGGCGCCGTACGATGCCAACTTCGGGTTGGTGAACGGCACGATAGACCAGCAGCGGATTGTGCAATTCACGTTACGATTGAATTTCTGATACTGCTTTGTCTATTGCTGGCGCCAGTAATATGGGCGCAGGCTCAACCAGAGAGTCCGAGCGATTTTTACGAGCTCGGGTCAAAACAGTTTAGCGAACACCGCTTCAGCGACGCGAAGAACTCGTTCAGCCGTGCTATCGATCAGGATAAGTTGAACGCGGAGGCTTACCGCGCGCTTGGAATGACGGATCTCGAGCTGAAGGACTACAACGGCGCGTACCAAGCCTGGCTCAAAGCCGTGGATCTCAATCCAAATGACGAGAAATCAAAGTATTTTCTCGGCCGCCTCTTCTATGAAGCAAATCTTCCCAACGAAGCCGCTGCCTGGTTCCGGCAGGCGCTGACGTTGAAGGCCGATGATTATCAAGCGGAAACTTACCTGGGGCTGTCGGCCGAGGCCCTCGGCTTCGACGATACGGCAGGACAGCTTTACCGCAAGGCAGTTGCAGACAGCGAGGCGCAGGGGAAACCGTATTCATGGGCTTACCTCAGCCTTGGCAATTTTCTGAAGAAACAGGGCGATGAGAATCAGAGCCTCAGCGTACTGGAAAAAGGAGCCGAAAAGGCTCCGGAGGCTCATGAACTGGCGGCGCTCGGAGAATTGCTCGCACGACGTCATGAAACGCAGCGGGCAGAGCAAGTGCTGCGGCAAGCGATTGCTTTAGATCCTACGGTTTCACAAGCGCATTACCGGCTGGGATTGCTTTTGCAGGCAGACGGGCGAACAGAAGAGGGTAGGGCCGAGATGCTGAAGTTCCAGGAAGCCAAACGCCAGGAAGATAAGAACTCGAAGATTATTGCGCTGCGGAAATAAGCGGGATGTTGAGGTGGCGGGAAACATCGGCGGACAGCCGCGCCGGGTGAGTGATGATTTGGAAAAATCGGGGACACGCCTGCTGATCGGACACTGCGGCGATTCGGATTCTAGCCCGGAGTGTCCCCGATTTTTTATGAGGAAATGACTATTCCTCCGTTACGTTGAGAATTTTTCGGAGTGGTGGATTGTCGATGACCTGTTTTGTTCCGCTGGGCCACGCGATCTCAATTTTGCGGATTGCCTTCTCCGAGCCTAAACCAAAAAATAGGCGCTTATCCTGCGCGGATTGGTAGCTAGCGGTTGTTGTCACCATGCCATACTGCACCCGTCCGGATTCGGCGGTCAGCTTCACCTCTGCGCCGATACCGTCCCGATTGCTGCGCGTGCCGTGCAGATTCAAGCCAATCCATCCATTCCGATTTCCACCGTCGTTGCGAAGGACGTACGCTGGCCCGCCGCAAGTCACAACAACTACATCGATGTCGCCGTCATTGTCCAGGTCGCCGAAGGCTGCTCCACGGCTAGCCCACTTTTCCGTAAACACCTGGCCCGATTGCGGCGAGACATTCACGAATTTGCCGTTCACCTGCTTCAACAGCAACAAACGCTGCAGATAGTCGAGGTGCGGCTGCATCTTGTGAACGTTGTCCATTACATGACTATTCGCGAAGAAAAGATCCTTAGAGCCGTCGTTATCGTAATCGAAAATTCGCATCCCCCAGCCGCCATACAGACGCGTAATCTCGCCCAGGCGTGAAATATTGGTGTCGTAGTTGAACGTCCCGTCGCCGTTGTTATGAAAATAGGCGTAGGTTTCGTTTGAGAGCGCAGTGGTAACGATATCCGGCCGGCCATCGTCGTCCACATCTGCCGCATCCGTACCCATGCCGGCAAACGTTTTTCCCTCATCCGTGTAGCCGACACCCGCGGCCATGGCGTTTTCGGTGAATGTGCCGTTGCCGTTGTTTATGAACAGGAACTGTTGAAAGGAATCGTTTGCCACGGTAATGTCCGGCCGGCCGTCGCTGTTGAAGTCGGCAAAAGCAACTCCCAAGCCTTTGCCTGGACTCGCGGCGATGTGGCTGCTCGTGCTGACATCGGTAAAGGTGCCGTTTCCGTTGTTGTGGAACAGGTAATCCGAAACAGGTTTGAAGTTGTCGGGATGGCAATAGGAGCGGCCGCCCTCCACACGCGAGCCGCAAAATTTGTTCTTTGAGAAGTTCCAATCCAGGTACCGGCAAATAAACAGATCCAGTTTTCCGTCGTTGTCGTAATCGAAGAAGCCGGCGCTTGACATCCAACCGCTGGTACGCAGTCCCGATTTCGGGGTTACATCCGTGAACGTGCCATTTCCATTGTTGTGATAGAGGATGACGTTTCCGAAATTGGTTACGAGCAGGTCTTCGAATCCGTCATTGTCATAATCTCCTACGGCCACGCCCATCCCGTAGCCGGTGCCCTTTAATCCAGTCTTTTCGGTGACATCGGTGAAAGTGCCGTCGCGATTGTTGTGATAAAGCCTGTTCCAATAC
>DAISJE010000047.1:0-15021 GCA_036821665.1 Bryobacteraceae bacterium
TTTGCAAGGAACCGGGAATTTTCGCCTGTGGACACGGTCCTTTCTGACAACGACGAAGTGGCATTTTTACCGCCGGTAAGCGGTGGGTCGGGTCCCGTCATTTGCGATGCAAGCGGGAACCTGTTTGCTATCACGCGCAACGTAATTGATTCGCGCCGGCTCGTTGAACGGTTGCAGCGCCCGGAAGATGGGGCTGTAGTTGTCTTCGAAGGTGTCGCTCGCAATAACACTAAAGGCCGGCCAACCGCGCATCTGGAATATGAATGCTACGAACAGATGGCGATTCAGCATATGGCGCGTATCGGGAACGAGATTGCCTCTCACTTTGCTATTGGACACTTGGGGATCGTCCACCGCTTGGGGCGATTAGAGATCGGCGAAGCCAGTGTTGCTGTCGTTGCCACTGCTCCCCACCGAAGACCCGCTTTTGAAGCGGCGCTCGAAAGCATCAATCGCCTGAAGCGAGAAGTGCCAATCTGGAAGAAAGAGTTTTTTACCGACGGTGCGGTTTGGGTAGATGGCGAGTGGGACGAAAAGCTTCTGCAAGACTCGGCCGTCCGATGATGAGCGTTCGCTTACGCGCCTCGCGCCTCGCGCTGTTGCTCTTATGCCTCTCTGCCCTGTCTTCGGCGCAGTTCAAGCCCGCTGAACCTCCCCCCAAATCGACTTCCGAACAGCACTCACAGAAATCGCAACCGGGGCAACCGACATTCTCCGTTAAGGTTAACCTGGTGCGGTTGTTGGTTTCGGTGCGTGACAAAGCCGGGGCCTTATGCACCGATCTCAGAAAGCAGGATTTCTTCATAAAGGACAGCGGCGCCCCTCAAGAAATCGCCGTCTTTGAACGCAACACCTCACTGCCTCTTTCGGTTGCGATACTGATCGATACCAGCGGCAGCACCGAAAAGGATCTGCATTACGAAGAGGATTCCGTCCTCCGCTTTATTCCGACGTTGCTGGACGCGGGCAACCCGGAGGATACGTTCGCGCTATTCAGCTTCAACTGGCGTACCAATTTGGAGGTAGATTATTCCCGCAACCGCCGCCGCGCAGAACACGCTTTGCACGCACTCCATGGCGAAGGAGGAACGTCCCTCTACGACGCGGTCTATCTGGCCAGCGATACCCTATCAGACCGCGAAGGCCGTCACGTGCTGGTGGTAGTTACCGATGGAGGCGATACTACAAGCTATAAACATTATCAAGATGCGCTAGCCGCCTCACAACGCGCCGACACGGTGATTTACCCAATCGTGGTTATACCGATTCCCGGCGATGCAGGCAGGAACATAGGGGGGGAGCACGCGCTCGCTACCCTTGCCAGTTCAACCGGCGGTCGCATTTTTTATCCGGAAGGATTCGACCGCTTGGATGAAGCCTTTGCCGACATTCTCCGGGAACTCCGCACGCAATACATGCTTGGTTATTATCCGCAGAACGTCTTGCAGGAACCGCGGCGGTTTCATCCCGTTGGCGTCCAGGTACGTGATCCTTCGATGAAGGTATCGGCACGCAGCGGATATTACGAACCGTAGCAGCACCTCTTCTCTTACAAACGCTGCTTAGCTGAAAACCTCATCAAAACCTATGGTATGTTCGCATCCGGAGCTTGGCCTTGACCATTTTTCGTCTTTTGGTGTTTGCCGGACTCGGAGCTATCGCGTCCGCTGCGCGGGCAGACAATCCGCCAACCTTCGCCAAGGATGTATTGCCGATCATTCAGCAGCACTGCCAGACATGTCATCGTCCGGGCGAAGCTGCTCCGTTTTCAATGCTCACTTACGCGAGCACCCGGCCGTGGGCCGCAGCCATGAAAGAAGCGGTCAAAACGAGCAAAATGCCTCCCTGGTTTGCCGATCCCCGATACGGCAGCTTCACAAATGG
This sequence comes from Bryobacteraceae bacterium, assembly GCA_036821665.1. GTDB lineage: Bacteria > Acidobacteriota > Terriglobia > Bryobacterales > Bryobacteraceae > Bog-105. The sequence goes on from DAISJE010000047.1 coordinate 1,885, forward strand.
AAATATCTTAACGCACACCGAGATTAAGACCATCTCCGATTGGGCCGATGCCAAAGCTCCGGAAGGCGATCCAAACGATATGCCGCAACCCGTCAAATGGGTGGAAGGTTGGCAGATAGGCAGGCCCGATACGATTTATCAGCTACCGATTCCGTTCGACGTCCCGGCGTCGGGTGTAGTTGATTATCAGCACATCATCGTCCCCACGGGGTTTACGAAGGACACTTGGATCCAAGCCGCAGAGGTGCGCCCAACCGACCGCCGTGTGGTTCATCACATCATCGCCTTTATTCGTGAACCGAAATCCAACTGGTTCCGCAATGAACCGCCCGGTCGATTCTTCATTGCGCCACAAGTGAAGACCAAGGAACAGCCTGACACTAGTGCGCTTCCCAGTGATTTTCTCGTCGGCTACGCACCGGGGCAGCCTGCTGAGGTTCTGCAACCTGGACAAGCGAAATTGATTAAAGCCGGTTCGGACATCGTCTTTCAAGTGCACTACACTCCCAACGGCCACCCTACGCGCGATCAGACGCGCCTCGGAATCATCTTTGCGAAAGAGCCGCCGAAAGAACGAGTGCTGACGCTCTCTGCCACGAACGGCACGTTTTTAATTCCGCCGGGCGATCCGGATTATCGAGTAGACGCCACTTTCGAGCTAGCCACTCAGGTCAGCCTATCGGGCCTTCATCCGCACATGCACGGGAGAGGCAAAGATTTCCTCTATAAGCTCGTGTATCCAACGGGAGAGAGCCAGATCATCCTTAGCGTGCCGCGTTACAACTGGCATTGGCAAAATTGGTACACGCTGCAAAAGCCTATTGTTCTGCCCAAAGGAACCAAAATCGAGTGCGTCGCACATTTCGATAATTCTCCCAATAACCCGGACAATGCGGACCCAAAGCGCTTCGTTCCATGGGGTGAGCAGAGTTGGGACGAAATGATGGTCGGGTTTTTCAATCTCGTCTTTCCGGCCGATATGCCGGTCGAACGGCTTTTCCCCGCAAAGAACACCGCCGCGATCGCCAGCCGCTGAGGAAACCCTGGCTCACTGCACCTTTGTGCTGAACTAAAAACATATGTCCAATTTTCTGGATGCGGCGATTGAGATCGCGCGCGAAGCCGGCGAGGTGCTGATGGCACATCGCGGTGTTGGCTTCGAACTAAAGGGCGCTTTCGATCTTGTGACCGCGGCGGATCGCGCCAGCGAACAACTGATTGTCAAGCGGCTGAAACAGCAGTTTCCAAACCACGGTATCGTCGCTGAGGAGGGCGGCCGTGCCGAGATGGAGGCCGAGTTGCGCTGGTATGTCGATCCACTCGATGGAACGACTAATTTCGCACATGGCTTTCCGATGTGGAACGTCACGCTGGCGCTTGCACGTCGCGATGAAGTCATTGTTGGCGTGATTTTCGACCCGCTGAACCGCGAATTGTTCACTGCCGAGCGGGGCGCTGGAGCGCGCCTGAATGGCGCTCCGATTCGCGTGAGCAGCGCGTCTGTTCTGAACGATTCGCTCGTCGCGACTGGCTTTCCGAGCCGTAAGCGCCATCAGAATGTCAATATTCATTTCTATTACCAGCTCGCTATGGTCACGCATGGCGTCCGCCGTGGCGGTTCAGCCGCGATCGACCTTGCCTATACTGCCTGCGGCCGTATGGAAGCGTTTTGGGAGTTCGGCTTGAATCCCTGGGATATGGCGGCAGGCGCGCTCTTAGTCGAGGAAGCCGGAGGCAAGGTATCCGGCATGCGGGGGGAAGCATTCGATCTGCATGGGCGCTATGTGCTGGCCGATAACGGCTTGATTCACCAGGAAACCCTCAATCTCTTCGAACAGGTATTTCGTGGACGTTATAGCCACGATATGCCCGGCCTGCCCGCGCCCGAGTGGGAGACGCAACGTGGCTGATTTACCCGCCGTTCCGTTGACGCTTGAAGGCTCATACGCCCTGCATCAGATGTTTCGGTTCCGCCGCGCCGCTTGGCGTGGGTTACCGGCTCCCCATCGCGAACAGATGATTGAGGAGACGGTGCCCGTACTCGCGACTCTTGAAACAGGAGCAAAGGCTGGACATCCGAATCAATCGGCGATGTACTCGCAAATCGGCCACAAAGGTGACCTGTTGCTGCTGCATTTTCGTGATTCGCTCGAACAATTGCACCAGACAGAACTTGCGCTTGCTCGATTAGCGCTTTTTGACTATCTGGAACCCGTACACTCGTACGTCTCCGTCATTGAGCTTGGCCTCTATGAATCGTCCGCCAAGGCATATACACAGTTATCGGAACAAGGCCTTGAGCCGTATTCGCCCGAGTGGAAGACTGCCATTGCCGATGTGTTGGCGCGTCAGTCGGCCGCGATGTCACCACGACTGTTTCCCGAAATTCCCGGCAGCCGCTATTTATGCTTTTACCCCATGGATCGGAAGCGTGCGGAAGAGAAGAATTGGTACACCGTGCCGATGCCCGAGCGCCAGCGCATGATGCACGAGCATGGCATGATCGGCCGCCGCTATGCGGATTGTGTTCGCCAGATTATTACCGGATCGATCGGATTCGACGATTGGGAATGGGGCGTAGACCTGTTTGCCGACGATCCGCTGGTTTTCAAGAAGCTCATCTACGAAATGCGCTTCGATGAAGTGAGCGCAGTATATGCGCTGTTCGGTTCTTTTTACCTCGCGTTGCGTGTACCGGCTGCGAATCTTCCCCGCCTGCTTGCCGGAGAACTAACCTGACTTTCTCTCCAGCCGGTTGGCTGCGTTTGGAACGTTCAAATCGTTGAGAATGGTACGCTTAGTATTCGTAAATGCGTACTGTCGACCTGATTCATCGCAAACGGGACGGAGAAGAACTTGCAGTCGAGGAACTCCAGTTCCTCGTAGATGGCTACACGCGCGGCGATATTCCCGAATATCAAATGTCAGCGTTTCTGATGGCCGTCTATTTCTCCGGGATGTCCGACCGGGAAGTAAGCGCCATGACCGACTCCATGGTGGGTTCAGGTATCACCCTGGATCTTTCTTCCATTCCCGGCATCAAGGTTGATAAGCACTCAACAGGCGGTGTCGGCGACAAGACCAGCTTGATCGCTGCCCCACTTGCCGCGGCGGCTGGTGTAGTCGTGCCCATGATCTCCGGGCGCGCTCTGGGTCACACGGGCGGCACTCTTGACAAGCTCGAATCCATACCGGGTTTTCGCACAGATCTCACTGCCGACGAATTCCGCGCGCTTTTGGAGCAGTACAATCTTGCCTTTATCGGCCAAACACCTGAGGTGGCCCCGGCTGATGGCAAACTCTACGCCTTGCGGGATGTCACTGCCACGGTAGAATCGATCCCGCTGCTTGCCACATCCATTATGGCCAAGAAACTGGCTGTTGGGCTGGATGCGTTGGTTCTGGATGTCAAAGTCGGATCCGGCGCGTTTATGAAAAAACAGGTCGATGCGCGGCGTCTGGCGCAGATGATGGTTGGCATCGGCCGCCGCCTCGACAAGCGTGTACAGGCGCTAATTACCGATATGAATCAGCCGCTCGGATACGCTGTCGGGAATGCTCTCGAAGTGATGGAGGTTTCGCAAACTCTGCAGAATGCCGGCCCGGCCGATCTCACGCGCCTTTCCCTGGAACTCGCGGCCCGCATGATCTATCTCGGCAAGATTACGAAAACGCTGGATGAAGCACGCGAGATGGCCCAGTCCAATCTGCTCGACGGTTCAGGTTATCGCAAGCTCAAAGAGGTCATTCAGGCGCAGGGTGGAAACCCGCAAGTCCTGGACAGGTTCGAACTTTTGCCGAATGCGACTGGAGCGCAGGAGATAACGACTGCGCGCGGCGGATATGTAAGCGCCATTGACGCCGAATTGATCGGGCAGGCTTCTGCCATGATCGGCGCCGGGCGAAATACGAAAGAGGATTCGATCGATCCGGCTGTAGGCGTCATTCTCGAAGTCAAAGTAGGCCAGAAAATCGATGCCGGCAGCATCCTCTGCCGCATCTATTACACCAGCGAAGAGCACTTGGAAGAGGCCGCGGAGTTGGTGGAAGATGCCTTCAAGATCTCGCAGCAGCCGGTAGACGAGCGCGACCTGATTTTAGAAGTCGTCAGCTAAATTCCGGCGCTGGATGGCAAGGTTCGACGGGATCGTAGGCCTGATCGCGATCCTCCTCTGCGGGTATCTGTTTTCAACCTGCCGCTCGGCGATTCAGAAACGCGTGCTGGTGTGGGGAATCGTCCTGCAGTTCGCTTTTGCCCTGCTCGTGCTGAAGACGGCCGCGGGGCGGCTTTTCTACGGGGCCAGCATATTCGTCAATGCGCTGCTCAACTACACCGTAGCCGGCTCCAGTTTTGTTTTCGGCGACAAGCTGGGCATGAAGAGCAACGAGTTCGGCGTCGTGTTCGCGTTTCAAGTTTTGCCGATCGTCATCTTTATCTGCTCGCTCTTCGCTATTCTCTATTACCTCGGCATCATGCAGCTTTTCGTGAAGGCCATGGCGATCTTCATGCAGCGCTTCATGGGAACCAGCGGAGCCGAGACAACATGCGTGGCCGCCAGCATTGTCATGGGCCAGACGGAGGCGCCGGTTACGATTCGGCCTTACCTGGAGAGCCTCACGGAATCCGAGCTTTTCACCGTGATGGTGAGCGGCATGGCGCATGTATCGGGAGCAGTGATGGCTGCATACGTCGCCATAGCCGGCGTTTCCATTGCTCATCTGCTCACCGCGGTTATCATGACCGCGCCCGCTACCTTGATGCTGGCGAAGATGTTCGTGCCGGAGACGGGCGAACCGGTTACGCGCGGGACAGTAAAGATTGCAGCGGAGCGGCAAGGCGTGAATGTAATCGATGCCGCAGCGCGCGGAGCCTACGACGGCTTATATCTGTCCCTGAACATCGCCGGTATGCTGATCGCATTCCTTGCGCTGATAGCCATGATGAACGGAGGCTTGGGTTGGGCTCACTCGTATCTGCATTGGGTGCCTCCATCTCTGCAGGAGATATTGGGCGCTCTATTCGCGCCGGTCGCTTGGGCCTTAGGCGTGAGTTGGAATGATTGCGCCACAGTAGGCCACTTGCTGGGAACGCGCATGATCTTGAATGAGTTTGTCGCATTTGTCGACCTCGGCAAAATGCACGCGGCATTACAACCGAGATCGTTCGTCATTGCAACCTTTGCCTTGTGCGGTTTTGCGAATCTCAGCTCAATCGCTATTCAGATCGGCGGAATTGGAGCTTTGGCGCCGAGTAGAAAGTCCGACCTCGCGCGGCTGGGCCTGAAGGCGATGCTGGTCGGCACGCTGGCGAACTTCATGTCGGCTTGTATCGCAGGCATTCTGCTCTGAGCCGCGCACGTCAGTAAGCGGTTCTTCTATGCACCGCTCTTTTCATTAACCAATAACCGTTCCGCTTCTTTCGATGCATTCTCGTATGAGACTTCCAACGCCTTCAAGAACGGAATTTCACCGCGCCAGAACTGCAGATTCCCCAATCTTCGTGGCAACGATGCGATTGCTTTGGGCGAGCCCACATCTCCTAAAAAGTCCTGGGGAAGTGGTTTGGAATTCCAGAACTCATCCGGTTTCGCCGTCAGCGGTTCCGGTTCCCGCGCCGGCTCCGCCGTTTCGGGTTCGGCCATTCGACCTTCGCCGAGCATCGAAGTAAACTCATCGCGATCGGCGCCTCGCATTCGAAAAATCAGGAACGGATCTTTGTCGAAAGCCTCGCCCAATAAGTAATAAACGGCTGCCACATGCTTGCACGGGTTCGACCAGTCGGGACAAGAGCAGGCGGTCGAAATCTCGTTCGATTTTTCGGGAAACAGCGACAGCCCGGCCTCTGTAAATGCCCCTTCAATCTCTTTCGGCATCTCGCCCGCCAGCAGCTTAGCCGCGAAAATGGCTTGCGCCGAGAGTTGTCCGGCAAGCCGCTTCCATTCCGAAGGCATCAGCGGGCGAACCTTGATGCTCACGTGATACGGTTCCGGCCGCGATCCCTGGACTTGCGCCTCGACCATTCCCTTTTTCACATCGATCGACAAGACTTGGCCCTTGCGTGCGTAAGATCGGCCGCGCTGCAGCCGCGCGCCGATGTTAAAGTTCTCCAGGACCTCAATCCACCGGCGCCCCCACCAGCTTTCTCCGAACCTCCCGTGTTGCGTAGCGGCTTTGATGCCGCCCTTCGCCGGGCGCGGACGCGACGGTGGTGGAAAATGTCCAAAGCGGTCCCAGTCGTTGAATCGCATGCTATTCCGCCACGGCCGTTTTTTGAAGGGTGAAGAGATCTCTGAGTTGCGAGGTAGAAAGCTCAGTGAGCCACGCTTCGCCGCTTCCCACCACGCCCGCCGCGACCGTCTTCTTGTTCTCGATCATTTCGTCGATTCTCTCTTCCAGAGTTCCGGAGCAAATAAACTTGTGTACCTGCACATTCTTCTTCTGACCCAGGCGAAACGCGCGGTCGGTTGCCTGATCTTCAACCGCGGGATTCCACCAGCGATCGAAATGGAAAACGTGATTGGCGCGCGTAAGGTTCAATCCCCTGACGCAAGCTTTTAACGACAAAATGAACAGCGGCGGCCCGCCATCCTCTTCCTGAAAGCGATCCACCATGCGGTCGCGCTGATTTTTCGGAACGCCTCCATGCAGGAACAGAACCTCGCGCGCAAAAGTTTCCTGCAGGTGTCTCTTGATCATCTCGCCCATCTCCGCGAACTGCGAGAAGATCAAAACCCGATCGCCTACCGAAAGTGTCTCCTCAATCATTTCGGTTAGCCTCGCTAATTTTCCCGAACGGCCCGGCAGTGGTGAGTTGTCGCCCAAAAACTGTGCTGGATGATTGCAGACCTGCTTGAGGCGCGCCAAAGCTGCAAGCACCATTCCTTTGCGCTTGATGCCTTCCGCCGATTCGATTGCGGCTATGGATTCGTTGACGACCGCTGCATAAAGCGAAGCCTGCTCTTTCGTCAGAGTGCAGAAAACCTTCATCTCCAATTTCTTCGGTAAATCGCTAATAATCGATTTATCCGTTTTTAGGCGCCGCAAGATGAATGGTCCGGTGATCTTCTTCAATTGGGCGGAGGCGTGTGCATTGTGCTCGCCCTGAATGGGCAAGTAAAAATTCCGCTTAAAATCGGCTCGCGAACCTAGCAGCCCTGGATTGAGAAACTCCATAATTGACCAGAGATCGCCTACGTTGTTCTCTACGGGAGTGCCTGTTAAAGCGACGCGGTAATCTGCGCTCAAAGCGCGAGCGGCGGTGGCCTGCCTGGTCTCGGGATTCTTGATGTTTTGGGCTTCGTCGAGGACGATACCCGCCCATGGAATTTCTTTCAGATGCTCGAAATCACGATGCAGCAGCGCATAACTTGATACCACAATCGCGTGTTGCGACGCGCTCTTCTTAAACGACTCTCCTTTGATTCGTCCGATGCCATGGTGCACAAACACGGGAAGCTCGGGCGTGAAGCGCGCCGCCTCTTTCTGCCAGTTTCCGATCACGGACATGGGACACAGCAGCAGCACCGGGCGGTTCGTTCCAGCGCGCCGGTCACGCTGTATGAGAGCCAGCGTTTGAATCGTTTTTCCCAGGCCCATGTCGTCGGCGAGACACGCGCCCAGTCCCCAACTACGTAGGAACGACAGCCACGAGTACCCGCGAATTTGATACGGGCGCAGCGTCGCCTTCAAACCTTCCGGCGGAACGGATTCCTGAAAGGGCGTGTGGCCTTCCAGGCTTTGAATCAGGTCCGCGATCCAGCCTTCCGCGGAGAGACCTGAAAATTCCAGCGGTCCGGGCGATTTTGTCGCGCCCAGCGCCATCTGGAGAACCTCACGCGCAGTTGCACGGTTGCTCTTCTTTTTCCAGAACTCGATAGCCGCCTGGATCTCTTCGGCGCTCATCTGCACCCATTGCCCCCGGAATTTCACCAAGGGAGCTTTCAACGCCGCAAGCTGCTGCAGCTCGGCGAAGGTAAGCTTCTCGCCGCCGATTGAGATCTGCCATTCGAATTGCAAGAGCGTGTTTAAGCCGTATCCGGAGCCTTTTTGAAAAGGACTTTTCACGCGTGCGCCTGCCGCGAGCCGTACCTTGGTTCCTTTGCGTGTCCACCAGGCGGGCAACATGACCCCGAAGCCGCCCTCCTCGAGTGCAGCCGCTTTCGTGTTTAGAAAATCGTATGCCGCCGTCGCGTCCAGATCGTAGCCGCTCGGAGTAGACGATTTTAGACTTTGCTCAATATCGATGCAAATGCTGGATGCCTGTCCAAGCGAAAAGAGTAAATGCTCGCGCGGCTGGAATCCAGGCTGATTCCACAGCGGCGATTTCGCCTTGCCGGAGAGCTTTCCGTTCCATATGCTCGCGGCGGGAATTAGCAGACTCGGATCGTTGCGGGCTTGCAGCAAGTATCGAACGTGCCACGGGTCTGCATTGCCATCCGATTCCGGCTCTTCCAATCGAAAGGAAAGCCGGTATGGCGCCCGTGCGGCAACTGCCAGCGGCCGCCGCCATTCCCGAATCTGCTTTTGTAGCGCCTGCAGTTCTTCCGGGGTGCCCGAAACTTTGCCGCCTGGCTCGTGCAGCGCGTTCAACCAGCGATCGTGCAACGTATTGTCTTGCGATCCCGCAGCCGAAAATGAGTTCCGGACGAGCTGGTCCACAAACGTATCGAGCAATTCATCCAACAGCGTCTCGATCGCGATTTCAGGCGTGAGCGCTCGCGCCGCCGGGGGCATAGCTGCCGCCAGCTTGTTACGGCGTTCGTTGTCGCACCCTGTGAACGCGGCACGCGAGCACGCATAAAAATTGCCGTTCTCATGAACCAGATCGGGCAGAAACTGCTGCCTCGCGACCAGCGCTGCTGCAAATCGCGCGGCGGCGGCCCAGTAAGCGAGATCAGGCCCAGCCATAATTCCCGGCTGTAGAGGATTCTTGCCCGCACAGGTACAAAGCGATTCCAAAGCCGATGCGGGCTTAACGGCTGCCGTAGTTACACTCCACTTGGCAAGCTTCGCGCGACCGCCCTCTGGCACTTCCGCAATTAGAGCGCTCGACGGCAACGGTTCATTTCGGATGGAAGGCAGCCAAAGTTCGGCCTGTGTAAGGTCGCTGCGCGATACCGGAATGCCGATAGCCGCCAGAGCTTCTGAGAGCTTCTCTGGTCCGGCATCCAGTGGATGCAAGCTGCGCTTCTTTGAACTCACGCGCTGGCTCGCGGACGATTCACCCCAGAAAATAAGAGATTGCGAGCGAAAACCCGCATGAAGCGCAAGCATGGCAGCAATTGGCTATCGCGAAAATCTTAGCATCCGGCCTCAATCCGATCCCGGACGGGATAATAGGACATTCAGCCATATGATTGGGCATTTGCGGGGGACTGTTCTCGAAAAGCATCCAAACCAGGTCGTGGTGGAAGCCTCAGGCGTCGGCTATGAGATTCAGATTCCGATTTCGACTTACACATCGCTTCCGGATTCAGGAGCAACTGTTTCGCTGCGAATCCACACGCATGTCCGTGAAGATGCGCTGCTTCTTTTCGGTTTCGCCACCGCCGACGAGAAGGCCGTTTTTGAAAAGCTGATCGCAGTGAGCGGGATCGGGCCCAAGCTGGCGATAACCGTGTTGTCGGGTTTACCAACGGCTGAACTGATCGCAGCAATCCGGACCAGCGATGTGCAACGGCTAGTGCGAATTCCCGGGGTCGGTAAAAAGACCGCCGAGCGCATTGTTCTTGAATTGAAGGACAAGCTGATGGGCATGGAAGCGGCGGGTAAAACAGCGATTGCAGCGGAAGGAGGACCGAGTTTCAGCCCGCTGGAGCACGACGTTCTTTCGGCGCTCCAAAATCTTGGATGCAGCCGCGCCGCAGCCGAACAGGCGATCCAAAAAGTGAAGGATCGCGGAGCGCCCGATGTCTTTGAGCCGTACTTTCGCGCGGCATTAGCTGCGGTGCGCTAACGTGAGAATCTGATGCGTCCAGAAGGCATGGTTTCTCCCGCGCAGCAGGAAGACGAGCGCCAGTTTGAAGCCGCGCTGCGACCCACCCGCCTGGATGATTTCGCCGGGCAGCCACATGTGCGAGAGCAGCTTGCGATCGCCATTGAAGCGGCAAAGCGGCGCGGCGAGGCCATGGATCACGTCCTGCTCTGCGGCCCACCCGGTTTAGGCAAGACCACACTCGCCGGGATCATCGCGCAAGAGCTTTCTACGGCCATCGATCAAACTGCCGGTCCGGTTTTACAGAAGAAGCTCGACCTCACAGGCATTCTTAGTAATGTTCGCGCACGACAGGTTTTTTTCATTGACGAAATTCACCGGCTTCTACCGGACATTGAAGAGATTCTCTATGCGGCACTCGAAGACTTCCGGCTCGACATCTTAATTGGTACCGGGCCTGGCGCGCGCACGCATTCAATCTCGCTGCCACCCTTCACCGCTGTCGGTGCCACCACGCGTCAGGGTCTGCTCAGTGCTCCGCTGCGCAGCCGTTTCGGCATCGTCCTGCGCCTGGATCCTTATGACGAGCCGACCCTTGCCCGCATTGTCGAGCGATCCGCCGGATTGCTGGAGATCGGGATCACGCACGAAGCGGCGCGAGAGATTGCGCGGCGTGGCCGTGGAACACCGCGCATCGCGAACCGGCTTCTCCGGCGCGTTCGCGATTACGCGCAAGTGCGGGCGGACGGACACATCGACCACGGCGTTGCCCAGGCGGCGCTCGATCTCCTGAAGGTAGACCGCTATGGCCTCGACGAAGTCGATCAGAAGATCATGATGACCATCGCCGCTAAATATGGTGGTGGGCCTGTGGGCCTCAGTACCATCGCGGCCTCAATTGACGAGCAGGCGGACACGATTGAAGAAGTGTACGAGCCGTATTTAATGCAGCTCGGATTCTTAGACCGCACTCCACGCGGCCGCATCGCGACCGACCGGGCGTTCGAATATTTTCAGATTCCGCGGCGTCAGCGTTTTGCGGGTTCGCAGAATCCGTTATTCGATTAGGCTCATTGCATGTCCAGCAGCGGCCCGATACTGCCAGTCAGCGCCAGTATCACGCAGCCGCTTGCCGAGACGCGCGGTTCCGTACAGCGGCTTCTATTCATCGACAATCTCCGCTGGGTGATGATTATCCTCGTCATCAGCATGCACGCGGCTGATACTTACAGTCCGCTGGGAAATTGGTACTTCACCGACAGAACACGGCTGTCGCTTCCGTCGCTTCTGACATTTGCCGCATGGCAGATGTTCTTGCAATCGTTTTTCATGGGCTTGCTGTTCTTCATCGCTGGCTTTTTCGTTCCGGGTTCGTTTGACCGAAAAGGACCCGCCAAATTTCTGCGCGATCGGGCAAACCGCCTGGGTCTGCCCGTACTGTTTTATATGTTTATCCTCGGGCCTGTCACGGAGTATTACGTCGCTCATTCCTGGAGCGCTCCGCATTCGTTTGCACACGAGTGGATTCATCACATCACCGACTGGGAGTTTCTTTCGGAAAACGGGCCGCTATGGTTCTGCCTGGCACTGCTCATTTTCTGCGCGGTTTATGTCGTGCTCAAACTCGCTCGTTCGAACGTTCAGGAACCGCATCCTGGCGGCCCATCAGGAACAGGACGTCTCGTTTACGTCTGCGCTGCCATTGCCGTTTTGACATTCCTCGTGCGGCTCGTCCAGCCTTCAGGGACGTCGTTTCTGAATATGCAGCTTGGAGATTTCCCGCAATACGTGCTGCTTTTCGCTGGGGGAATTGTCGCGGCACGAAGACAATGGCTGTTGAAGCTACCATTGCGGGAGGGCCTCCTCTGGGGTGCTCTCGCATTGACCGCCGGGTTTGCCGCTTGGATCGCGATTCTGTTTGCCGGGGGGGCGTTACAAGGCAACACGAAAGCATACTCGGGAGGCTGGTATTGGCAGAGCGCGGCTATCAATTTTTGGGAAGCATTCACCGGAGTCGGTCTATGCTTCGGTTTTCTTGTGCTGTTCCGAAAGAAGTTTAATTTCCAAGGGCGGCTGGCGCAATTCCTTTCGAAGCACGCCTTTCGCGTTTACATTTTTCACCCGCCCGTTGTGATTTTCTTCGCGCGTATCCTCACGCATGTGGCATGGCATCCGATTATTAAATTCGTCGCGCTCACATTTCTGAGCACAGTTGCGACGTTTGCCTTGTGCGGTTGGGTATTGCGGCCGATTAAGCTTACAGGCGGCATTCGCCGTCGCTCGATATTGCCTACTCGAGTTCTCTGACCCAAATATTCCGGTAACTGATTGGCTTGCTGGGATCGCCGTGCGCCTGCAGCTTGATCGGCGCCGACTTGTATGCTTTGTAGAACGGCTTGCCGATGTAGAGTGTCTGGCCCTTCAGTTGGAAATGATTCTGCACCAGAACACCGTTGAAGAATACTGTGACATAAGCCGGCGTCTTGAGCGTGCCGTCACCATTGAAGGTCGGTTCCGTCCAAACCACGTCATAGGTCTCCCACTCACCCGGTTTGCGGGCAGCGTTCGCCAGCGGAATGGCTTGCTTGTAAATGCTGCCGGCCATTCCGTTCACGTAGGTTTTGTTCTGGTATGAATCCAGAACCTGCAACTCATATCCGTCATCGCCCGGTCCCGTCGAGGCCAGGAATACGCCGCTGTTGCCGCGCGCCTGACCGCTGCCCGTAATATCCGCTGGAATCTTCCACTCAACGTGAAGCTGATAGTTCTTGAAGCTCTGTTTGGTTTCGATGTTTCCTGCCGATTTGCTCACAGTCAGCACGCCATCGGCAACCGTCCAGTCGGCCGGCGACTTGCCGTCCTTTGCGGATACCCATTGATCCAGGTTTTTGCCATCAAAAAGCACGATGGCATCGGAAGGGGCGGCGTTGCAGGTCGCGCCTGGAGTCACTACCTTTGGTACAGGCTGCCATACTTCCGTCTCTTCCGGTTTCATTTTGGTGGATTGTGCGGAAATAGTAGCCGTCACGGCAATGCACGCCGCGATCGCAATAGATCTCGAAAAGCTCATGGTCATCATCTTAGATGAGGATACATCTTGCTCATCATGCAAAGCGCTAAGCGATGAAATGAGACCGGCTCGAGAATAAAAGACACGGCAAAGAGCGCCCAAGGCCGCCAAGGCCCTGCCACGGAGCGGCGCC
>DAISJE010000048.1:0-14999 GCA_036821665.1 Bryobacteraceae bacterium
ACGTTGGGAAGGCCGACAATACCTGCTGTTAACATTCATCCCATCTTCGCGTATCCACTGATAGTTCTTGAAAATTTCGCAGCGCAACGTTGAAGCGAATGCAATGATGAAAAGGTGCAATTCGAGGAGGAATTAGCTCGCGTTTTACCTCCCGATCTGCCGCATCGCGAGCGCTTGATTGTTAAAGCTGCGCAGCACCTTCATCTGATTGTTGCCGCCAATCAGTACATGAATCTCACCAGGATTACGAGTCCGCAAGAGGCGGCAATCAAACATGTCTATGACTCCGTCGCTCCCTGGAAGCACTTCTGTGGCGCGCGGCGCATTCTCGATGCCGGGACAGGCGCTGGATTTCCAGGCATGCCGCTTGCAGTTGTTCTACCCGAAACCCGCTTCACTCTTGCCGAATCTGTTCAAAAAAAAGCGCGATTTGTCGATTCTGCTGTAGAGGCATTAGAGTTGTGCAACGTACATGTCATTGCAGAACGAGCAGAAGAGAGAGCCCTTTCGCGACGCCCGGAAATTATTGTGGCTCGTGCGGTGGCCCCTCTGCACCGGCTGCTCGACGTGTTCGCGAAGCCTCTAAAACAGGGCTCGCGCCTCATGCTATATAAAGGACCGGAAATCGAAGAGGAGCTTCGCAGCGCAAACTCACATAGAATCACTGCGGAGATCATATGCCGTTACGAACTACCGGACGACATGGGCGCACGCACGCTGGTACAGGTTCAGAATCACCGCGCGCTGAATCACTGCATATAAAAAACTTCTACTCGCAATATAAGGATTGAATTAGACATCCAGAGTAGGATTATCTACACTACAGCTACCACCCGTCCTGGTCACAGCCAAGTCCCGCGTGACCACAGCTTCTACATAGAAAATTTCATCGGCTGAATATCTGGAGGTTTACTTTATGAGCGCCAGTCCGCTAGTCGTTCTCTTTTCAAGCCTTGTTGTCTTCAGCTTCGTCATTTTGACTGCTAAAAGACGGCTCACCAAGAAAAGCCCTTTTCAACTGCAGGACAGATTCGCGCGCTTCCGGCAGCGGCTACAAAGCCCTACTTGGCGCCGGTACGGAGTAACGCTTCTCGCCGGAAAAATCGCCGGGGTCGTGCTTCTACTTGGCCTAACTTACCTGGTAAATCCCGACCTACTTGGCTTCCGTGTGCTCGCCGCCGATCCGGCGTTGAAGGGCAACGATATCGTCAATCCGATCAATACGGTTTGGACGCTATTAGCCGCTTTCCTGGTTTTCGGCATGCAAGTTGGTTTCACCATGTTGGAAGCAGGATTCTGCCGCTCTCGCGAGACAGTGAACGTCCTGATGGAGTGCATCGTTGACACGTGCCTGTGTGGTCTTCTGTTTTATGCCTTTGGCTTTGCGTTCATGTTCAGCCATGGAAATGGGTTTATCGGCTATCACTGGTTCTTTTTGCAAGGCGCTCCGGCCACGTATGAAAGCACCGGGGTGGCATTCCTGGCATTCTGGATTTTTCAGTTCGCGTTTGCCGATACGTGCTCCACGATCACATCCGGCGCTATGATCGGGCGCACGGGATTTGTCGGCGATCTGCTGTACAGCATTGCCGTATCGGGTTTTATCTATCCGATCATCGGGCACTGGGCATGGGGACCGGACGGTTTTCTCGCCACCATGGGAAGCGCCGGCAACTTTCTTCCGGCATTGGGAACGGGCTTCCACGACTTCGCGGGTTCTACTGTGGTCCATACGATCGGCGGTTTTATCGCGCTCGCCGGGTCTATCGTTTTGGGTCCTCGCCTTGGGCGTGTTTTCAAACGAGATGGCGGTGGGCCGATGCTGCCCCACGACTTGACCATCGCTGCCTCCGGCGGGCTCCTTCTCTGGTTCGGTTGGTACGGTTTCAATCCGGGCAGCACGCTTTCGGCCATGGACTTCGTCGGCGTCGGGCGCGTGGCTGCGAATACGACCTTAGCGGCGTGCGCGGCGGGTCTGACAGCGATGTTGTATGCATACGTATGTTCAAAGAAGTGGGACGTCAGCTTTACGGTGAATGGCTTTCTCGCCGGGTTGGTTGCGATTACCTGTCCTTGCTACTGGGTTAGTCCCACGGGAGCCATTCTGCTGGGCGGCGTCGCAGGAGTCATCGTCGTTATCGGAGTCGAGGTGCTGGAATGGCTGCGCATCGACGATCCGATCGGTGCCGTACCCGTCCATGGGCTGTGCGGGATTTGGGGTACATTATCGCTGGGCTTGTTTGCGTCTGGCCAATTCGGGGCTACGGGCGCTTTCGCTCCGGACAATTCCGCGCCCTTGAAGGGCTTGCTCTACGGCGGCGGCATGACTCTGTTAACTGCGCAAGTGATCGGCAGCCTGACAATAACGCTGTGCACTTTCGTTGTAGCCTACGCCGTAATGTATTTCGTGAACTCTTTCAATCTGCTGCGTGTCTCCGCTGAAGGTGAAGCATACGGTCTTGATCTGCACGAACATGGTATTTCGGCATATCCGGAATACGTGATTACTTCGGCTGGAAGACCCACGGGAATAGGGCTTCATGTGCCGGCTGCCGTGCCGAGTGGTGCGGCTGCACCGGTTTCACTGAAGCCGGAGCCCGATATCTACCCCGCGTAGCGCCTTGTGAAAAACCGATCTAAGTCCGGTGCCTTACCAGCTCATAAAACAGGACGAGCCAGCCAACGATAAACGCAATACCTCCAATTGGTGTAATCGCGCCAAGCAGGCGAATTCCCGAAATTGCAAGTGCGTACAGGCTCCCGGAGAACAAAATGACGCCGATTAATAGCAACCACCCTACGCGAGTCTGTGCGCCAACGGAGATCGCGCTTGTGCGCGCGAGCAGCGCAACGAGCAATATGCCGAGTGCATGTATGAAGTGATAGAAAACCGCTTTTTCGTACACCGACAAGGAATAGGCGTCGAGTCTATTCTTCAAACCATGTGCTCCAAAGGCGCCTAACGCGACCGCCAAAGCCATGAGGAACGCTCCTGTTGCTGCCCAGTTCATCCATTCACCGTTGTATCAGGATGGTAAACTGCTGCTCAAAATCCCAGATCACAGAATTCTCAAAAGTAGGTCTACAGTTGTGATATGGACCGCAGACAAGCCTTGAACCTCATCGCCGGTGTTGGGATTGCAGCTTTGGCCGGCGCACAGTCAGCCGAAACGGCGGAGTCGAACGGCATGCTCTACCGTAAATTGGGCAGCACCGGAGAGCGCGTCTCGGCAATCGGCCTGGGTGGTTATCACATCTCAGTCCCCAGCGAGCAAGAAGGCATCCGTATCGTTCGTTCCGCTCTCGACCGCGGCATCAGCTTTCTCGATAACTGCTGGGATTACGCCGATGGCGTATCGGAAATCCGCATGGGTAAGGCCTTACGCGACGGCTATCGTCAGAAAGCGTTTCTGATGACGAAGTTTGACGGACGTACAAAGCAAGCTGCCGCCCAGCAGATCGATCAATCTCTGCAACGCTTGCAGACCGATCGTATCGATCTCATCCAATACCATGAAAACATCCGACTGGACGATCCTGACCGGTTTTTCGCAAAAGGGGGCGCTTTAGAAGCTCTTGTGGCTGCAAAGCAGGCGGGTAAGATCCGCTACATAGGCTTCACGGGCCACAAGGATCCGCTCGTTCACGAACGCATGCTGGAAGTGGCGAAGCAGCATAATTTTCATTTCGACGCCTGCCAAATGCCGTTAAATCCCATGGACGCTCATTTCCGAAGCTTCGCAAATAACGTTGTCCCGAAACTCGTTGAAGAAGGCATTGCCGTATTGGGTATGAAGCCGATGGGCAGCGGAATTATCCTGA
The DNA here is from genome assembly GCA_036821665.1 of Bryobacteraceae bacterium. Taxonomy (GTDB): domain Bacteria; phylum Acidobacteriota; class Terriglobia; order Bryobacterales; family Bryobacteraceae; genus Bog-105. Next base: position 3,823 of record DAISJE010000048.1, read on the forward strand.
AGAGCCGTACGGTGACACCGCTCGAGTGCTTGCACTACGCGCTCAATCTGCCCACATCGGTCGTCATTACCGGTTGCGACAGCATGAAGATCCTGGACCAAGCGTTCGAGGCGGCTCGTACATTCAAGCCAATGACGGAAGCGCAGGTTATTGCGATTTTAGACAAGACTCGTGACGCCGCGCAGCACGGCGAATTCGAGCCGTTCAAAATCAGCACGATGTTCGATGGAACGATTCAGAATCCGCAATGGCTGGGGTGACCATTATTGCGCCCCAACCCATGCCAAACCGTCGGGCTGTTTTCCAGCGTCGATGTGTCCGGTTACGGCGAGAGTTTTAAGATCGATCACGGCAACATAATTGTCCGGCGTTGCGGAAACGAATACACGCGTACCGGCAGGATCCATTAGGACTCCCTCTGCGCCGTGGCCAATCGGAATACGCTTCACTTCTTTTCGATCCGCGACATTAAGAACCACGACGTCGGGACTTCTGATAAGAGAGACAACAACCAGTCTCCCGTCTGGCGTGAACTTCAACCGGTTTGCGCCATCCACATGTACAGCAAGGGTCGCTATCACGGTTTTCTTTTCACTGTCTACAACGCTAATAGTCCCGTCCTGGGCATTTGCGACCCAGATCTCTCGGCCGTCCGGCGAAATATCGAAGCCCTCGGATCCACGGCCGACCGGAACTACTGTTTCGTTCCAATCGACACGCGTAGAATTATGCGGGCCCCGGGCGTTTACGCGATCGATAATGCTGATTGTTCCCGACGACACGTTCGTAGTCACGATCCGGCTCAGATCGGGCCGGACAGCCAGCATGTGCGTGCGGTTCTGACCCGTGCCGAGAATCCAATCCACACGCTTCGCCGATGGGTCATAACTTCCGATGGCTTTTGCTACTTCCGCTGTAAAGAACAGTTTCCCCCCGGCGAAACCAAGTCCATGCGGACCACGAAGAGGACCGAGATCGATCGCCTCCAATGATCGGTGTGCGATCAGATCGACCGGCGTTATGGTGTTGTATCGTCCGCCGCCGTAGTTCGAAATAAATGCCATCTTTCCGTTACCAGACGCTATAACCTCGTGTGGATCAGGACCCGACGGCATCCGAGCGACTGCCTTCAGAGTCGTGGTATCCACGATGGCAAGTGTGTGATCTCCCTTTGAGAGCACAAGCAGTGACGGGCTGATTTCGGCGGCCATGGATATGGCGAAGATGCATCCAGAAAGAAGCGTGAAGGCTGTTTGTCTCATAGCGTGTCTTTAAAAGATATACAGAGCGGTTAAAACCCGCGAACTAGCTATTTGGTGATTTACACGTACAATCCCATGGCCCGCTTTGTCTTGCGTAACGTATCGTCGGCGATCGGGATCACGTGGTCGCGTCCGCGGCGCAGCACAGCATCAATGTACGAAGGTTCGGCCGTAATTTCGCGATAGCGCTGTTGGATCGGTTCCAGCCGTGCAATCACGGCGGTGGCGATGCGCTTCTTGAAATCGCCATAACGCATTCCCGCCACGCTCTCTTTCGTTAGCGAAGGGTCGCACGCATGCCCGATCGTGAATAGATTCGCGATGCCCAGCCCCATGTTATTCCGGTCAACAGCCGGTTGTGAATCTGTCGTGGCGCGTGCAATCTTTTTCTGAATGATCTTCGGATCGTCGAGCAGCGCGATGGCGTGTCCGGAGCCCGCAATCGACTTGCTCATCTTCTGCGTTGGATCGTCCAATCCCATGATGCGCGCTCCCACGGCAGGAAGCTGCGTCGCAGGCATGGTGAAGGTATTTCCGTACAGTGAATTGAAGCGTTGCGCGATGTCGCGCGCCAGCTCCAGGTGTTGCGACTGGTCCTCGCCGACCGGAACAATGCTTGCTTGGTAAAGCAGAATGTCCGCTGCCATGAGCACGGGATATTGCAGAAGCCCATCGCCTACGGTCTCCTGCTTCTCAGCCTTCGCCTTGAACTGTGTCATGCGTTGCAGCCAGCCGACGGGAGTGACACACGTCAGCAGCCATGCAAGCTCGGCGTGGTTGGGGATACTCGATTGAACGACAATGGACGATTGCTCAGGATCGATGCCGGCTGCAATAAAGAGCGCCGCGGTCTCCCGGATTTTGGCTGAGAGTTCGGCCGGATCCTGATAAACCGTCACGGCGTGCAGATCGACAATGCAGAAAATGCTCTCGTAGCCGCCCTGGATTTCAGCCCAGTTCTTGAGCGCTCCGAGATAATTACCAATGTGTAGCTGTCCGGTGGGCTGAACACCCGAAAATACGCGTGCTTTCATGCAGTAAGCGAATCTCTATCGTAAAGGATGCCACCAAGAACGCTGTCTAAACCTGATACCAGCGGCGGCACAACCGTCCGTATTGAAAAACTTGTGTATGGCGGCGAGGGCCTAGGCCGGATCGACGGCCAGGTCGTACTCGTGCCGTTTGTATTGCCTCGCGAAGAGGTCTCTATGAACGCGTCCCGGGTGAAGAATGGCCTCCTGCGAGGATCGGTTCTAAGGATTCTGGAATCCGCTCCGGAACGAATCGTTCCACGCTGCGAATACTTCGGAGTTTGCGGCGGCTGTCATTATCAACACGCGGAGTACGCCTTCCAACTTGAACAGAAATGCCAAATTCTGCGTGAGACGCTGCGACGTGTGGGAGGAATCAACTATGACGATGAAATTCGAGTGATTAGCGGCGATCCATGGTTTTATCGGAACAGAATTCAACTGCACTTCGCTAACGGCGCGTTGGGATTCCATAAAGCCGGTTCTCACGACTTATGCGGGATCGACCATTGCTACATCTCGTCGCCGACACTCGTTGAAGTTATCGCCGCCTTGCGGCAGGCGGTTACTCGGCCCGAGTGGCCAGATTTTCTGCAGTCGGTGGAACTGTTCACGAACGAAACGGATGTCCAACTCACGGTTGTCGATTCGACGCGACCTGTGGCCGCTCGATTCTTCGACTGGTGCCGCAGTTTTCTGCCTTCTTTGACCGGTGAGCCAATAAATTACTCCACAGCCGGACATTGCTTTCAAATCGGCCGCAGATCTTTCTTTCAAGTGAACCGTCATCTGATTGATGCGCTGGTCGAAGAAGTAATTGGAAGTGCAAGCGGCAGCGCGGCGGTTGACCTTTATGCCGGCGTAGGATTGTTTTCTGTCCCTCTCTCGACGAGATTTCAGCAAGTTACTGCCGTCGAGCGGGGCCGGTCGGCTTTTGACGATCTGGAACGAAACGCTACACAGGCGAATGGGAACCTTGAGGCTGTTCGTGCGGCGGCAGAAGAATTCCTCGCAAAACTAGAAAATACGCCTGACCTGATCGTTGCGGACCCGCCGCGCGCCGGGCTCAATCACGTCATAACGGGTGAGTTGCTACGCCTCAAACCTGCAAATCTGACTCTGGTCAGTTGCGATCCGACCACCCTGGCGCGCGATTTAAAAAAATTGCTGACTGCCTACCACGTCGAGCGGCTTACGCTGATCGACCTGTTTCCGCAAACCTACCACTTTGAAACGGTTGTACATCTGAGAAGGCAATAGTCCTAAACCCGCCGAAACACTCTTACCAGCCCGCTCCACTTTCTCAGAATCAGCTCAGCCAGCGTCAGCGCAATCGCCAGCGCGAGCAGCGCGGGCCAAAGCCGCCAGGAAGAATAGATGTAACGGCCGCGCGTATCGAATACGGCATCCGGAGTTGCATTGAAACGGCCGCCGGTCATGCTTGATATCTGCGCAAGCACGGCGTCGTTCGATCCATAATCGTTCGATTCCTGTTGCTGCCTGTACAATCCGATCTCGGGAAACGCCGGGGCTTCTGTAACGGGTCGAATTCGGAACAAGCCGCTAAGGCGGCCGATATGCAAGCGGCCACGATAGAAACGATTAGCCGCCTTTTCGACGTCGATGCGCTGTTCGAAGCCATGCGAACCCATCACAAAAATTTGCGGAATTGCGCCCGGGACCGGCGAATCGGCGGAAAGGTGATAGCTGACTTCGAGGTCGCCGTTTGCCGAATCGTAATCAGCGGTCGCGTCCGTTTGAGCCGTGTGCGTCAGAAGATCTCGCGCTACATTGATCCAGAACTTGTCAAACCCGGGCCAGGTGACCCAGGCTTCGGCCCAACGGCTCTTCGCATCCGATGAAAAGACGGCCGCACGGCCCAAACCGTATTGCCAGCGCACAAAGAGAGGGTCTGTTTTGGGCGTAGTCTCAGCGGGGGGAGTTGCGGGCTCATTCGCCGAGCTTTGCGTTCCGATTCCCAAAATGGTTTCTGCACCGGGCTTCGCGATATATCGTGCGTACCCTTTCAGCGGAGGAGCAGTCTCCATGCCGGTGCCCTCGAGAATTTCGGCGGGATGTTCGATCACCGGTTCGAGCGCTTTTTCAATCGCGGTGGACCCGCTGTAATCCTGAACATCCTTCAACAGAATCTGCTCCAAGCCCTGCGGATCGTTAAGAAAATAACTGCGCCCCCCGGACGTGGCCGCGATCTTCTCAAGATAGGATCGGTTCACGTCCTGTCCCAGACCGACGGTCGAAATCGTAACATCGTGATTTGCCGCTTCCTTCGCGAGATCTATGCTGTCCCCTTCCTCCGAAATCCCGTCGGTAAGCAGCACAATATGTTTGTATGTCGCCCTTGAGGGAAGCACCTTCCGGTACGCTTCATTCAGAGCAGGCGCAATCTGAGTCCCTCCGTCTGGCGTGATTCCGGAAATCAGCCGTTTGATGAGGCTCTTATCCATGGCATGGCGCATGGGAACTGCCCATTGAAACGAGTTGTCAAAAATCAGAACGCCTATGGTGTCCATTGGGCGCAGATGGTCGACGACGCCAATTGCTGAAAGCCGTGCCAGTTCAATCTTCCGCCCCTCCATCGACGAAGACTTATCAATGATGAGCGCCACGGAAGTACCCTGCGGCGTCTGCGGCGGCGCGAGCTTTGCCGGTAATACGCGATCCAGCGCATCCAATTGTTTATCCGGCTTATAAACCTGACGCTCGCCGCCTATCAGGAGAAGGCCGCCGCCATTCTGTACGTACGCCGCGAGCTTCTGTTTTTGCTCTCTGCTGAAGGCGTTGAGATCGACATTATTCAGGACAACCAGTTGAATGTTATTCAGTCCTTTATCGATGAGCTTAGTGTCGCGCGTAATTTCCAGATCCGCATCCTTCAATACTTGTAGAAAATTTTCATCCGTTCCGGACGGATCTTGCGATATAAACAACACCTGCGCTTGCTTCAGTTCAATAGCTTGTTCAAACGGTAGTTCACCGAGCGCGCTGCTCATAACCCGGCCCGAAATTGCCGTAGCTCCGCTGGAGTTCAAGCGCGCGTGAATTCGAACCCGGTTTGTGCCCCGCGCAAGTTGAATCGCATTGCCGCCCAAGTTCTTCCCTTCTGCCGAAATTTCCACCGTGGCGCGCGTATCCACCGGCGAAAAGATCGTGAGGTCCAGCGGGACCTGTTCGCCCGCATAGGCTTGCCGAGGAACGGAGAGCGTTTCGAGACGGAGCTTATTTCTCGAACGGCCCGCGAGCGGAATAGTGTCTACCGGCACATGCAGCGTCTGTAATTCCGCAATCGCGCGGGCTGCGCTGCCTTCGTTCTCGTTACCATCGCTGATTAAAACGACGCAAGGTATATAGCCATTGGGAATGGTGGCCATACTGTTTGTGAGCGCCGCCTCCAGGTTGGTGGCGTTGCCGTGTTCCCCGGAAGTGTGAACCAGGTGTACGCCATTCGATATTTCAAATGCCTGCAGGTCGCGCGTTTGTTCGGCAAAAGGGACGACTCTCATCCAATTGCTACCTTTCTTCCGCTCAATCCGTGCGACGATGTTTGAAGCCCGCGAAAGGTCGTCGGGTGTGATACTCGCAGATGTATCAACGAGTACAACCAGGCCGGTTCTGTTCCTCGGCATAGTGATGTTCGGTTCGGCAAGCGCTATCGCTATGGCGAACAGGCTCAGGCTCTTAAGCACCAATCCCCAACGGCTCTGCGCGCTGCGCCATAAATAAGCCAGCCAGACAAGCGGAGCAAGCGCGCAGGCGAGGAACAGAGGATGCGCAAAGCTCATTGGGATGCCAATTTTCGGACTTGATCGCGCCGGCTGGCCGGGACCGGCGCGCGTCGAAGGCTACTCGCCATTCTTCGGCGCCGTCCATACAGCATCCACTCCAGGATCAGCCCTGCACCGCCCAGCGCAGCCAGCCATTTCCAAAGATCGATAGCGGACGGAAGTAATCCAACTGCGGGCGGCAGCCCTTCGGCTACCGTAAGCGGCGGCTTCCACTGGATATCTGCAACGTCCGGAAGCGTAAGCGAAAGCGTTCTGTCGCGATCTGGGGAGGTGATGCTCAAAATGCCTGGACGTGCGGTGAAAAGCTGGACGATGTGATCTCTCACTGTGAACGGAATTTCGGCGCCGGCCGCATCCCGTATATGCAGGTGCTCCGTGCGCTCACCTGGATCGAGACGTATGGTCGCGGCTCCCACACGATCAGCAACGACATCGGCAGGCTTCAATCCTTGCGGAGAAAGCCATTTTGTCAAACCGGCGAAAAGAAGCGGTATAGTTACCTGGAATCGCAGTTCCGTGCCGAACGGATCGAAGCCGATGATCGCAAACCGCGCACGCCCGTTGGATTCAGGCCTCGCAACCACCACCGGACCTTCGCCGATACTTCCTCCTATCAAGTCCTTGGGCCCCGTTTCAAACACCTGGGCGGACGGAAGCTGGGTTTCTTTCGTATAGAGAACTGCGCCAAGCAGATTCGAAGAATTCCAGGACTTTATGAATGCGTTTTTGATCACAGCTCTGACTTTTAAAGGCGAAGAACCCGCCGGAGGAGCGATCCAGAGAGTTGGAATCTGAGGCGGTTTGGGAGCGGGCATCTCATCGAGGAGCATGATGTCCGCCTGCGGCCTCGGATTGTAGTCGGATGGGCTAGCAAGCGTGGCGTTCAGGCGATGGTTAGCCTCCAGAAGTGGACGTAAAACATCCGGGCGCCTTGTGAACACCGCTAGTCTAAGTGCGCGATTTCTGGGAAGCCAGACTTCGGCGCGATCGTCCTGCGGTAAATCGTCGTGCGGTTGGATTTCGACGGCAAGTGGGCCGGCCGTGTTGGTTTCAAACGTGTATTCGACGGTCTTCTCCCGACCAGGCGGTAGCTCGAGGGTTCGTGCGGCGAATGCCGTTCCCGCGAACCGAACATCGAGCCGCAGTCGCTTGGCGGATAGGCCGTAGTTCTTCAACGTAACGGTCGCGTCCCATGACCCGTTTTCGCCTTCGCTGGGTCTCGCCCCGATATGGAGAATGCCGCAATTATTCCGGCTTGTATCCACATGAATAACTCGGAGGTTCTCGATCTTCTCATTTGCCGCCGGAGCGTTTTCGACAAGACCGGGGCCGATGTAGACGATCTCGCCCGGTCTTCCGGAGCCGGCTTGAGCTTGCGAGGCCAATGCAAGCGCCTGTACCAAATTCAAGGCTGTAAAACTGGAAACCGATTCGTTTACGGCCTGCTCGAGGCGCCGGTGGTCTGAAGTGAAAGAAACCACGGGAGTCGCGAGGCTATCGGCTCGTACGAGCATCGCTTGATCCGCTACGCCGATTCCGGCAAGGTACTGCCGTGCCCGGGCCTTCTCTTCATCGAGCAGTGTGCCCTGTCCTGCTCTTTCCGCCGTCCATGCGGATGTATCCAGCAGCAAGACGTGATCACGACTTCGATGCTGGCGAACTCCCCACTGTAGTTGTGCAATCGCGAGTAACAGCAGGAGCATGCTAAGAAGCTGCAAGATAAGCGACCAGGGTTCACGCATTCTCCTACGGCTCTGCTGTTGATCGGCGCTCAGCGCCGGCTTCCAGAACCGCAGAGTAGAGACGATTTTTCTGCGCTTCATTCTGTCCAGCAGATATAGCGTGGTGATGAGGCCGGCAAGCGTTCCCAGAAGAACAAAAAACTCTGCGGCCGTAAGATTTAAAAAGAACATCGGAAGCTAATGAATACGCGAGAGCGCGAAGAGCGGACCGAAAATAATCTCCTCAATCGGGTTGCGTGTAGATAATCCGGCGTAGCGACCGCCATTGCGCAATGCCAATCTCTTCAACTCGTTTGCATAGGCATCGAATGCGTCCGTATATTCCAAGCGAGCCCGATCGTCCAAGACAATTTTTGCGTGCGTACCGGATTCAGCGTCGACCAGCTCTAATTCGCCTTTTCCTGCCGGTTCGCGATCATCCTCTCCCCAGAGTTGGATCAACATCAACTCGTGGCCGAAATCGGCGATGTATTGCAAGGGACGTAGACAATCCGCATCGTCCAGGAAATCGGAAACGATGATTGTGAGTCCGCGCTGTGGATACGTTGTCAGATAATCGCGTGCCATATCGAAATAGTTCGTACGGCCTTCAGCCTTTAACCCGCGAAGAAAGGTTTCCGCCGGCTGAAAGCGATGACGCCCCCCGCTGGCCAGGAACGGATCTGTTAGGCGCGACGAGAACGGTTGAAGCAAAATACTGTCCAAACGGACCAGGCCGATGTAAACGAGTGCTGCGGCAAGTTTGCGCGCAAAATCGAACTTGGTCGCGTCTCCGGGTTGGTTGCCCGATTCCATCGATGCGCTGGAATCGAGCAACAACCGTACCGGAACGCGGGGCTCAACTTGAAAAATCTTCAGGAATAGCTTTTCGAAGCGCAAGTAAGCGCGCCAGTTCACGGCTCTGAGATCGTCACCCTGGTGAAAGCTGCGATGTTCCAGAAATTCCTGCCCGGGTCCCGGAAAACGCGAGAGGTTATGGCCACCGACTAACCCGTCGAACGACTTCTGCCAGCGCAGTGTCAGCCGCTCCAGTTTTTCGAGGAAGTGGCGATCGACGAGCGGTTCAAGCATTGTGCCCAACGGCTATTCGCGCGAATCGAGACCGTTCAAGATCTTTTGAAGAATTGTCTCGGTATTTTCTCCATCGGCATGGGCGTCGAAGTTCAGGATGATGCGATGGCGGAGCACAGCCGGCGCTATAGCGGTTACATCTTCAATACTCAAATGCAGACGGCCGCGCATCAGCGCCAACACACGGCCGCATTCGATTAGGCCTTGGGCTCCTCGCGGAGAGCTGCCGTAACGTATGTACCGGTTCGTGATCTCCGCGGCATCCGGCGTGCCCGGTTGTGTTGCCATCACTAATTCAATCGCATAGTGCTGCACATGGGGCGCGACAATAACTTGCCGGCAAAGCGCTTTCAAGGCCGCGATCTGCTCGCGCCCCATAACTTGCCGGACGTCCCGCTCGTCGTGGTTGGTGGTAACCTCTACAATCCGGTTTAGGTCATCGCGCGATGGATATGTCACCAGAATTTTCATCAAAAAACGGTCGAGCTGTGCCTCCGGCAGCGGATAGGTACCCTCCATTTCGATCGGGTTCTGAGTGGCCATGACGAGAAACGGAGTCTCCAGCGAATAGGTGTTGGTTCCGCTTGTGACGGTGCGTTCCTGCATGGCTTCGAGGAGAGCGGATTGCGTCTTTGGTGTTGCGCGGTTGATCTCGTCGGCAAGCACCAGATTTGCAAAAACCGGACCCGGTTGGAATCGCAGGCTCTTGTGGCCGAATTCGTCTCCTTCCATCACCATGCTGCCGACAATATCGCCGGGCATGAGATCGGGGGTAAATTGGATTCGCGAATAACGGAGGTTCAGAACTCGCGATAAGGTGCGCAGAAGCGTGGTTTTGCCAAGTCCTGGTACGCCTTCCAGAAGCACGTGGCCACCTGCAATCAGGCAAGTTAGAACGCCGTCAATCACGTCGGCTTGACCGACGATGACCTTTCCGATTTCTTCCCGCACGCGCCGGAGGTCCGCTGTAGCGCGATCGACAGCGGCGGCATCGGCGCTTAATATTTCTGCCATTTCACATCATTTTAGAAAAGGCCGCAGGCCGCCGACAAAGTACCCGCGCGGTTTTCACGTGGATTAGGACGCGAACACCATGTCCGTCGGTTGCACTCCATGCTGTTCGCATTGTTGCAGGTACAGCTTTCCATAGCTCGCGAGTATGTAGGCGTTTCGCGAAAACCCGAGATCTTGAGCCTTCTTGTCGATCCAATCGCCCGGCCCCTCCAACTCAAGAAAGTCTCCGATTGGGGTTTCGTCTATGGTAAGGACGCCCGCATCCGGATTGCAGGCTTCCACATATTCGGTTCGGAACTTCTCATATCGGAAAACCGGCTTGTAGCCGAGCCGGGCGAAAATCTGCTGCATTGCCTCGAAGGAGGCCACCTCGGTCTCGAGCTCGGCCCGACTCTTGAACGGACCATCCTGAGCGGGCCCTTTCCATGTAATGACCGACTTTTCCCCGGACTGGCGCAATCGCAAAATCATCCCGCTTTGCCGCAGTGACTGGTCGGAAGTATCGTACAGCGCGTTGGACTCGAACCGACGCGGCGAACGAAGCCTGAAGCCGTAGCTCGGCAAACCCTCCTGAAATCGGCTGGCTCCGGAAAGTCGGATTTTGACCTCTGTTTCTACGCCGTTATCGGCCATTGACAGGTTCCCAAAACGGGAGACGCTTCGATTGTCGCACCTGTGCCGTAACCGTATAATTAGGGAACGCGCCCGTAGCTCAGTTGGATAGAGCGAATGACTTCGAATCATTAGGTCGGGAGTTCGAGCCTCTCCGGGCGCGCCAGAATTTTAAAAGGCTCACAGCGCCTAGGCTCCCTTCAAACCTCTGTCGGTGGCAAATACGTCGGATGCTGTTGAAAAACTCTGGCCTCGGCTGGGCATCTGCAGTCGTTGCCGACAGCCTTCCGAGTTGGCTGCGTTCGGGATTTAAGCTCGTTTCACAGACTTCGTAAACCGCATACACGCTTCGAGCAAAGTTTACGTCATTTGAACGAATGAAAACGGCGGACTGTGCTCGGTGCGCAACGGTAATCGGGGTCGCCGTTCTGTTGCTTTCAGCGAGCGCTTTCGAGGTCACCACCGATAAGAGAGTCGCTCCGAACGACCCGTATTTTCGGTATCAAATCAGTTTTGCCAATCCAGGTGGCCTGATTAAGATACCAAACTATTCGTTTCGGTCTTCTTTCGAGAGCTATACGACGTCAAAAGGACTAGACCACAATGTTCAACTGGCTTGGGCAATCACTACCGGTTCCAGAC
>DAISJE010000049.1:0-14997 GCA_036821665.1 Bryobacteraceae bacterium
GATCGAACGCTCGGCGGTGTTCGTCTTCGATACATGGTTTCTGTTCTCGATGTGTCGCGCTTACATGTTGCGATTACGCGGTGAGACCACCCGCCAGCGAGAGTGGATGACGCGCGCGGTGGGAATTCTGCTCGGTATTGCAACCACTCGTCCCGTTATGGGTGTGTTCTTCGCAACGAGTCGCCTTACGCATCTCACGGTGAACGAGTTCTTCGGAATTGCGTTCTGGATCGGCTTCTCGATCAATGCGGTGAGTATCGAGCTTTGGCTGCACTCTAAAAGAAGGGCACGAGTGCATGAAGAAGAATTTGCATTGGATACCGCGCCCAGTCTACGGCTTAGCGCTGGTCACAAGAGTGCTGCTCACTGATGGGGCGTCCACATATTCGATCCAGCCGTCCATCATTTCTTTTTCACTGGCACTTCCCCATCGCACCGCCACCGTCGGATCGGGGTTACCGGGCTTGTTCACGGAGTTATCGAACCTGCCTTGTACTTCAATGCGCGTGCCGCTCGGAATATAAATCGGCTCCTTCGCGCGGTAAGTAAATTGCCAATTGAATTCGTAGTTTGGAACGGAAAGTAGAGTCTTTGATTGACCGTCGGGCAGATGGGCAATGATCTTCATCGATTTCCCACGCTTGTGCATATGCGGGGTAAGGCTGGTGATGTAAACATTCTTCGTAAACGTGTGGCATTCCGTTACCTCGTGATCCGGATCGCCTGCCGGAATCATGAACATCTGATTCGAAAGATCGATTCGCCGCGAAATCCGCTGGGGAGGTTGTTTAGCAAAGATAAGGCCGACGCTGGTTCGATCCGTTTCGATCTTTCCGGTGGTTCGCGAATAATGAATCTGAAAACTAAGCGTGGCATGCGCCGGAATCAGGCGAGCGGTTCCGGGCGGGTAAACATCGGGTTCGCGGCCAGGCAGATAGGAGCTGATAAGGCTGTCCGCGTCTGAACTCTTAGAACCGGGAAAGAGCCCGTTGTCGTCAACGGAGCAGCCATTATCAATCACCGGCGCCTCGGGCCGGACCCACTCCAGCGAACCATCATGCAGCCGAAGCCATTTCGCGTATGCGGCTACCGGGTCGAGGGATTTGTCCGGTTTGTCCGATTTCGCGGCGGTGCCCTTTACAAATACGTGCGCGTGATGAACTATCTTGCGATTACCCGGCCTCAATTCCGCCGCGACGATCCAGCGGTCTTCGTTGAAATTCGTAGGCACGTTCAGGTAAGTGTATTCGTCGGGCCCCGTTGCAGCTAATGTTTGTTCCGGGATTGCAATCACCGCGTCTGGCTCGCCGATTTTCCAGCCGTCTGGAAATTGGGGAGCAGGCGGTAACTTGTGCGGGTCGCCCTCCAGCTTCGGCCCTTCTACCCAGGCTTTGATGGTTTGGATTTCGGCCTCTGAGAGGCGGGGATCATTCGACCATTGACCGACAGATGGATCCGCCAGCCATGGCGGCATCTTGCGCGAGACCACTGCTTCGCGAATTGCCGCGGCCCACGGCCGAGCATCTTTATAAGTGAGCAGCGACATCGGGGCGATGTCGCCGGGGTGGTGGCATACGACACAGTGCCGGTAAAGAATAGGCGCGATATCCTCCGTGAATGTAACCTGGCCCGGGGCCGCATACGCGAGTTCTCCCACGAGAAGCAAAGAAGAAAGGAATACTGCCGGTTCAGCGATTCGCACCAGTCACATCATAGCTATCTTTAGCGATGTATGCGCGGTTGGAGCAATTAGCCGCAACTCTCCTCAGCCCCCGAAAGTTGACCGCTGAAGCCAGGTCGGAAATGGTAGCGGCCACGACATCAGCGCCAAATGATCGTACGCCCAAAAATTAATCAATGGCAATCCGCGACTGCTGGCCAGTGCGAATTCGCGCGGCCAGGGGCATGTGCCGGTGTTCCAGGGAATCAGATACGCGATGTTTTCCAAACTCCAGGACATCGGACCCGTCAACGCAAACACAATCGCTTGGTGCGCCAGATCCATGTTGAGATAGGTTTCGCTCCAGCTCAGCGCCTCTACCTTGAAGCGGTCGAGTCCGCTGGCCGCCTGCGTCGTCCAAGACGAGGGTAAATTCACGGCCGCATTCAGGCGTCCACCTTGCGGGAACTGTACTCCGGGACCGAGTAGACAGACCGGATTGTTGACGTCATTCGGATAAAGTATTTCGAACTTCGCATTTGGATACTGCGCCAGCACGGCGGCGCGTATTGCGTCCACGTGCGATTTCAAACGGCCGGCGAGGAACGCCGCATCCGCGCCGCCATTCACGGTGGGATCATCGTCCTGGCAAGTGAACTTGTACAGGGGCCGGCCGAGCGTGGCTTGCGCTGCGGCCGATGTAACCCCATCGTAATAGGCCATTGACCCGCCTCGCACCTGTCCCGAAGCCCCGTCCCACTGCCCGTTTGCAGCCACTGGAATTGTGAAATGCGTGGAATCAGTCACGGTAATCGGCCAGGTCCCATTCGCCGCGGTGCAGCCTAGAACTCCGCTGATCACGACACGATCTCCGCTGCTCATGCCATGCGGTTGAGCAACTCCGATACTGATTGGATCAGTGAAAGCACAGAACCCGACGGGCTGGGCCATCGACGAGTAGAACCACCAGAGAAACTCACCAAACTGCAGCCAGGGCGTCAGGCCCGCTGCGTTTTGCAAACCGGCCATCACGGTGAAGGCCGATTTTTGAAATTCGGTCATGTTGTCTATGAACGCGCACTGCGACGACAGGAGGCTGGCAAAACCGGTGTCTGTTGTTACCGGAGTTCCATCGTAAAAGCGAGCCTGCCAGGCATTTGCAACCGTTCCGTCATCAGGTGGGTTGACCAGCTCCATGGAAAACGACGTTGTAATCTGCAGTCCGGCGGCTTTCACCTGATTGAACAGATCGGCGTGCCACTGCCTGACCGGAAAGTTGATCGCATTCGCGGCAGTGGGATCCACTTGCCAGGTTCCATTAGTGCCCTGCGCGAGAGTACCCGACGTCGTGATCTTAGCGGCTGGATTGACGGACAGTGTGTCTCCCCAGTTCGGCGTTCGCGTATGAATTGTGATCTCGCCGGTGCCGGTCTTTTCGGCCCACATAGAAACGCTGGCGGAATTGATATAGAAGACGAAGTGCTGCGCAATCGTATCCGGCGTATCCCAGGTGATTACGCTTTTGGTCATCGTGAATCCGCCAATACTTACTTGGGCGGTATCGCCATTCGCCCAAGGGCCGCCGAATGTCACGATGGCGGAATTCCAGACGTCGCCGATACGCTTTCGCTGATTCCACCAAAAGACGCCTAGGTACTCGTTTAATTGACCTCTGAATCCGAGTTTCTGTAAATGCCAGAGCAGCCGTTGCGGGCTCATTTTGTAGGTGGCGTCGGTATCGAAATCCAAGGCGGGGCTGACATTCGAATATGTCACTGTAGCCTCGGGAATTTCGGTCGTCGGGACTGCGGCCTCTATGTAATCGAAGATGAACGGCTTCGAATCTTGAAGAACTAGCGTGACGACGTGATCTCCGGGGGCTACGCCTGCGCGCAGAAGACGACGGGTGACCACTTCAGAACCAGTATTCAGGTAGCAATTGAGCGCAGTGGGCGAATCGCCGTCGAGACTTGCCGCGACGGTCCCACGATCGAGATAGAGCGAAGTTCCCAGGTACAGATCGTGCGTCTGTTCACATTTATAGGTGATCGTGACGGTGTCACCCGCCTCGGATGTAACGCGCGCGAATCCATGCCAGTAATTGTTTGCGGATTGCGTTTTCCAGCCCGATCCGGAGTACGAGCAACTTGCGTCGCCGTTACCGGCCCGGATGCTGCCGGGACCGGCAATTTGCAGCGTTCTTACATTGTTCAGATCCGTAACGGACCAGTTGCTAAATGTGGCGGTCCATTCCGTGTCGTTATAAACACCGCTCGTTGGCAATTGCGGCGCAAACGTTAACCATGCCTGACGAATCTGATCGATCCCAAGCGCTGAAAAATCGAGCGAAACCTTCCATACAACGTTGTCGGAATTGCCGCCGGCCAACTGTAGTTCGGGGTTGTTCACGTGCAGCGTGACGTTTCCTGGCCGCACGACCATGTAGACGGCCACGCCATTACCGTCCGATCCACCATACTCGACGAGATATGGAAAGCTTCCCGATGTAGCGGACGCCGTCAGCGTGAGTGAGGTCGGACTATTTACAGCGGCTACGATGTAACCAATACCGCCAATGTAGATAGTCGAGCCGGCCGCGATTCCCGGAAACTTAATGCCGTCCGACCACGTGACGTTTGTACCCGAAACGTTCACGTGCCCGGTTCGTGCGTTTTTTAGCGTCAGATTTCCGTTCGCATCGCTGGAGGCGACGACCGACACACTACTTTGCGCAAACGTAGACCAATCATACGTGTTAATCGCGTTGGCAAACCATTGCGCCACGACGGCTGCAGTTTCGCCGCCGTTTGCGACGAAATCGAATTCTGCATTGTTCACGAACAATGTCAAACGATCATAGATGGTGCAGCCACCCGGGGCGCTGAAGGTGTATGTTCCCTGAGCGACGGCATAATTACCCGAGACAAGCGTGGCATGATCCCAGAGTTTGATCTGCGGCGTGTTGCCCGATACATCGATAACATCCAGTTGTGCCCAGTCGATCCAGGAAAATTTGGCGGAATCGATGGGCTGAAGACCCTGGTAGCTCAAATCGAAGCTGAGCACCATGCCCGACAAATCGAAATCGGGCAGATACTTGACCGAATAGTGCTCGAAGATGTTGTCGGCATCATACAGGACGAGCACACAGAAATCGGCCATGTCCCGGAAGACGCCGCAAACCGTGAATCCGGTTGGACTTGTCTGGCACAACGATGCTGCCGCGCCGAAGCCGTCGAACCCGCGTAGATAGAGTGTCCTGTCCGGCTGCAGTTTAGAGATTTGCTCCGCCATTCGCCCGAGTATTGGCGCATGGGCGTGCGGCAGTTCTCGGTCAGATAAGCTAAGCTGCTGATTCCGCGCTCAAAATAAAACTTAGGTGATCTGTAAATGAATTCCGTAGCGCCGGGCCTGCCCGGCCGTCCGGCGGACTGAAGTCCACCGCTGCACGCTAAAGGCGTGCGCCACACAGCCACAGCACCTACAGCACGGGGCCGATGCGCCACGGAGCGAATTCGTGATGCCCTAACTCCTCAGCGTGAGTTCTCTCCCCGGACGCAACACGCAGGAGTGTATCGAAAATCTCGCGCCCAACTTGCTCGACCGTCGCTTCGCCGTCGGCAATGCGACCCGCGTTCACATCCATATTTCCGCGCATGCGCTGGTAGGTTCGCGAGTTGCTCGCGATTTTCAAAACGGGAATGCTGGGGAACCCGATCGCGCTGCCGCGGCCGGTCGTGAACGCAATAAGGTTCACGCCACCAGCAGCAAGTCCCGTGATTGAAACCGGATCGTAACCGGGCGTGTTCATGAAGACGAAGCCCGACCCTTTGACCTGCTCGGAGTAGTCGACTACCTCTTCCAGCGTGCTGGTGCCCGCTTTGGCCACTGCGCCGAGCGATTTTTCCAGAATATTCGTGAGACCGCCTTCCTTGTTGCCCGGCGAAGGATTGTCGTTAAAGCTACCTCCAAACTGCCGCAAATAGGTTTTGTACATGGCAACACAGCCCAACAGCCTTTGGGCAATCTCTGGATTCCGCGCTCTTCGAACCAGCAGATGCTCCGCTCCGAAGATCTCAGTCGTCTCCGCCAGCACGATAGTTCCGCCTTGGTCCACAATCAAATCGCAACAATAACCCAGCGCGGGATTCGCTGTTATGCCTGAAAAAGAGTCCGACCCACCGCAATTCAATCCAAGCACGATTTTCGATGCAGGCACTTCCACGCGCTTTTCCGCGGCTGCACGATCAATATACTGTCGAAGCTGTTTGCGCGCCGCTTCAACCGCTCCAAGCGTCCCGCCGGATTCCTGCAACGTCAGGCCTTGTAAAGTCGCTGGGACATTAGCGGCCGATCCATTACCCAAGTAATGGCTGATTTGGTTTACTTCGCAACCCAAACCCAGGATCAACGCGGCTGAAACGTTCGGATGATCCAGCACTCCCTGCAGCGTGCGCTGTAATTGGTTCGTATCGGGCCCGATAGCTTGCCCGCACCCTTCGCCATGCGGAAATGCCACCACTCCGTCTACATTCGCGGGAAGCTTCTCCTCCGCGAAACTGTGCGCAATCAGCTCTGAGGTATAGGCCGCGCAATTGCTGGCGGCAACTACTGCAATGTAATTTCTTGTTCCGACGCGCCCATCGGCGCGCTGAAATCCCAGAAACGTCGCGGGCGGCGCGTGCGGCAGATGTATTTCCCGTCCTTCGCCCGGCACGATGTCTGACGCATCGAGTTCTTTGTACCCTAGATTATGTACGTGGACGTGCTCTCCGGGCTCTATCGAAGCCGAGGCAAATCCAATTACGTTCCCGTAGCGCCAAACAGCCTCACCGTGCGGTATCGGCTTGATCGCCAGCTTGTGCCCGGCCGGAATCGGCTTCCGGGTGATGACGGTGACGCCATTCACTTCTATAGGCTGGTCAGCGGGTAAGCTAACTCTCGCTACCACCACATTGTCACGTGGATTTAGCAGTATCACGGCATTCTGGGCAGTAGGCGGGCTCTCGATGTCGTACAACATGGGCTCTTATTTACACTGTACGTCGTCCAATGTGCTCCATCACTCAACGATAGCGGCCCTGACCGAAACAATGTTCATTCGATAACCTCTTACGTGAGAATGCAGCGGATTCCTGTTGCGACCTATCGTCTGCAATTGCACGCAGAATTCGGCTTTGACGATGCGGCCGCTATTGCCGACTATTTGCACGACCTCGGTATCTCGCATGTTTACTCATCGCCCTATCTGCAAGCGGCGCCCGGCAGCATGCATGGCTACGATATCGTCGATCATCACAAAGTAAATGATGAACTGGGGGGCGCCGAGGCGCACCAGCGCTTCTCTCTCCATCTGGGCGCATGTGGCCTCGGGCAGGTGCTGGATATCGTGCCAAATCATATGGCGATCAGCGGCAGACGCAACCGGCTGTGGTGGGATGTCCTGGAAAATGGACCCTCCAGCCGTTATTCCATTTACTTCGACATCGACTGGCAGCCGCGCGAAGAAAAACTTCGTAATAAGCTGTTGGTGCCGATTCTAGGGGATCACTATGGAAAGGCGCTCGCGCGCGGCGAAATTGAGATCAAACGCCGTGGCGGCGAATTCTTCATTCAATACTTCGATCAAGAACTTCCGGCAGCTCCCCGTTCGCTTCCGCCGGTCCTCTCGGTCGCTGCCCATGAAAGCGGTTCCGATTATCTCGCGTTTCTTTCGGATTCCTTGAGCCGCCTGCCTGGACCGACTCTTACGGATCGCGCCAGTGTCACAGAACGACATCGCGACAAAGAAGTGATTCGCGGGCTGCTGGAGCGCCTTTTCGCGGAAACGCCATTTATCGGAGAGGTGGTCGACAGAACACTCGGACAAGTTAATCGCGATCCGGCTCGATTAGACGAAGTCCTCGAACTTCAAAGTTACCGGCTGGCCTTTTGGCGCACCGCCAGGCAGGAGCTCGCCTACCGCCGCTTTTTTGATGTAAACACGCTTGTGGGCTTACGGATGGAGGACCCTCAAGTATTTGCGGACACGCACGCCCTCATTCTGAAGTGGCTGCGCGAGGGCGTTCTGGACGGCATCCGCGTCGATCATCCGGATGGTCTCCGCGACCCCCGCCAATACTTCGAGCGATTGCGGCAAAATGCACCGGACGTTTGGATTATCGGCGAAAAAATTCTCGAACCGGGCGAACAATTTCGTAGCGATTGGCCTATCGATGGAACCACCGGCTATGACTACCTGAACCAAGTTAACGGTTTGTTCGTCGAATCCGGCAACGAGCAGGCGTTCACGGAATTCTACAATGCGTTCACGCAAGAACCAACCGATTATCAAGCCATTTGCCGTGATAAAAAACACCAGGTCCTTCGCGAGCTTCTCGGCAGCGACGTCAACCGTCTGACTAACCTATTGCTCGAGATTTGCGAATCTCATCGCGAACGCCGTGATTACACGCGTGATGACGTCAGCCGGGCGATCCGCGAGATCGTTGCGGTTTTTCCTGTATATCGCACCTATGTCGTTCCGGAGCGCGAGGAGATCGCAGAAGACGATATCCGATATACGAATGAAGCCGTAGAGACTGCAAAGGCGAACCGGCCCGATCTCGATCCCGATCTGCTCGAGTTTATACGCGACATTCTTCTATTGCGCGTGCGCGGCCCGCTTGAAACTGAATTCGTCATGCGCTTCCAGCAATTCACCGGGCCGGCCATGGCGAAGGGAGTGGAGGACACCGTATTTTATTTGTTCAACCGGCTCGTTTCGCTAAATGAGGTCGGAGCCGACCCTGGAAGGTTCGGCATATCCCTAGAAGCCTTCCATCTTTTCTGCCAAGAAACACAGCAGCACCACCCCAAAACAATGCTTTCGTCATCGACTCACGATACGAAACGCAGCGAAGATGTTCGGGCTCGCATCAATCTCCTGACCGAGATGCCGGTGGAATGGAAAGACGCGGTAGAGAGATGGTCCGCGATCAATTCCAAGTATAAAACCGGCGGCTGCCCCGATCGAAACACCGAGTACTTGTTGTATCAGACAATGCTGGGCGCATGGCCAATCTCGACAAGCCGCATGCAGGCCTACATGGAGAAGGCCAGTCGTGAGGCCAAGCAGCACACCTCATGGCTCAATCCGAACGAAACCTTCGAAAGCGCAACACGCGAATTCATATCGGCTGTTTACGACGATCTTGGATTCTTAAGAGATTTCGAGAGCTTCGTGGAACGTCTAATCGAGCCGGGCCGCGTTAATTCGTTATCTCAACTGCTTTTAAAATTGACTTCTCCCGGGGTTCCCGACATATATCAAGGGAACGAGTTATGGGCGCTCGATCTCGTAGATCCCGATAACCGGCGTCCCGTCGACTACAACCTGCGCCGCGGATTATTGACGGAGTTACCCGGCCTCTCGGTCAAACAGGTCTTGGAACGCAGCGACGAAGGTTTACCTAAACTATGGACGATTTATCACACTCTTAGAGCGCGCCGGCGGTATCCGGCTGCTTTTGGCGAGCACAGCCCTTATACGCCGCTGCATGCAACCGGAACGAAGAGCCGGCATCTGGTGGCTTATTTACGTGGTAAGACTGTCGCGGTGCTCGTACCGCGACTGGTCTGGCAACTTGCCGGCGATTGGTTGGAAACGCATGTTGAGATCCCCACCGGTAACTGGCGCAACATCCTGAGTCAAAAAAAGTTCAGTGGCGGCCATCTCGAAGTGGGAAGGCTGCTGGCTGAATTTCCAATTGCTTTGCTGATCAAACAGTAACCTTCATGCATACGTTTAGAGTATGGGCGCCTCGCGCCCGGACCATCGCAGTACATATCGACAATTCCTCTTACCCTATGCAGCCAGTCGAGAGCGGCTGGTGGACTGTGGATGTCGAGCAAGCCGGCCCCGGTACGGATTATTGGTTCGCGATTGACGGCGGGACTCCTGTTCCCGATCCGCGCTCGCCATTCCAGCCGCTTGGCATCAACGGTCCTTCGCGGCTAATCGACCATGCTGCCTTCCATTGGACCGACGATCACTGGCAGGCGAAGCCACTATCGAGCGCCATTGTTTACGAATTGCATATTGGAACATTTACGCGGCAGGGCACATTTCGGAGCGCTATTGAGCGACTCGATTACCTGGCGGATCTGGGCATCACACATATCGAGTTGATGCCGCTAAACGAGTTTTCCGGCGATTGGGGTTGGGGTTACGACGGAGTGGATTTATACGCGCCGCATCATGCCTACGGCACGCCTGACGATTTGAAGGCTTTGGTGAATGCGTGTCATGAGAACGGTCTGGCCGTAATCCTCGACGTGGTCTACAATCACTTCGGTCCAATCGGAAATTA
Source organism: Bryobacteraceae bacterium (assembly GCA_036821665.1). GTDB lineage: Bacteria > Acidobacteriota > Terriglobia > Bryobacterales > Bryobacteraceae > Bog-105. Next base: position 10,012 of record DAISJE010000049.1, read on the forward strand.
TCTGAACCGCTTCGGACCGTACTTTACCGACGCTTATAAGACTCCATGGGGGTCGGCCGTTAATCTGGATCATCGCGGGAGCATGGAAGTCAGGCGTTTCTTTGCGGATAACGGTCTGATGTGGTTGCGCGATTATCATTTTGACGGCTTGCGGCTGGATGCCGTACACGCGTTCTACGATCATTCCGCCATACACTTTCTCGAATATTTATCGACCGAAATCGACAATCTGGCTTCGCAGCTTGGAAGGTACTTAGTTGTGATTGCCGAAAGCGATCTCAACGATCCGCGAGTTGTTACCGGACGAGAATCGGGCGGCCTCGGAATGAGCGCGCAATGGAGCGATGATTTTCACCATGCGCTCCATTCCGTCCTGACGGACGAAGTAAACGGTTACTACGAAGATTTCGGTTCACTGCAGCAACTCGGCAAGGCCCTCCGGCGAGCTTATGTGTATGACGGTATTTACTCGGTTCATCGCGACCGGCTGCACGGGCGTCCCGTAGTCGGCTTATCCGGTCATCACTTTCTTGGTTATTCGCAGAATCACGATCAGATTGGAAATCGCGCTCGAGGCGAACGGCTATCGCAGTTGGTTAGCGTCGGGCGGCAAAAGATCGCCGCGGCTTTGGTCCTGACGTCCCCATTTGTCCCGATGTTGTTTGAAGGTGAAGAGTTCGGCGCGTCCACGCCTTTCCAATATTTTACTCATCACCACGACAAGGAACTCGCAAGAGCCGTATCGGAAGGACGCCGCGGAGAATTTGCGGCATTTGGCTGGAACCCGGAAGACGTACCCGACCCGCAGGATTTTGAGACATTACAACGATCGAAACTCGCTTGGGATGAGATCACTAGCCCACCGCATGACGAGATTCTTGCCTGGTATAAAACGCTCATCCAACTCCGCAAGTCGAACACCCAACTTACCGATGGAAATCTGGAAGCTGTTGAGGTCCGCTTGGACGAAGGCGCACGCTGGTTCGTCGTCAAGCGCGGAGAGTTTGAAATTGTTTGCAACATTGCTTCGGAACCGCAAGCCATCGCCGTCGAGCGAACTACCGGGAATGTGATCTGCTCCGCGCCGCATTATCAGATCCGGCCCGGTTTTATTGAATTACCTCCCGATTCGGTAGCGATTCTCAGATGACAATGGAGAGTATGGCGCATCAGCTAGGAATTCAATTGCGGGAGATTGTTCGGCTTGACTCTGCCCGGCTGCGCAGTATTGGAGAGCAAGATTCAAAAATGCGGCCCGGTGGCGGGTCGGGATGGTCCCGGAAGGAAGAACTTGGCCATCTTATAGATTCGGCGACGAACAACCGGGTACGTTTTATAGTTGCCGCTCTCGAAGGGAAATACAATGGACCAACATATGACGGAACCGGCTGGGTAGAACTGGCGGGCTATGCCGACGCTGACTGGAATGAACTCGTCGGATTATGGGTGCGGTCGAATGATGCTCTTGCACACGCGATAGAACGCATTCCAAGTGAACGGCTCTCCGCACAATGCAAAGTTGGCGATGGCAATCCCGTTTCGCTCGATTTCCTGATAGAAGATTACTTGCTCCATATGCAGCATCATTTGGACCACATCATCGATCGAGAGAGGCAGACTGCATACCCAGGAGCCTACCGGGAGGCGCCGTAGCCGCTCGCTGGCGGCGGCCCAGAAATATGTTCCTACTTTTCTTTTCCCGGGCGGCTCTGGGTTCGAAACTCGTATTGCTGGATTTGAAGCGCCAATTGGCCCTTATTGTGCCGCGTTACGCGGCCACGTGCTACGAGATTTAAAAGACACTTCTCGTTCAACTGAGCCGGCCAGCTTATCGACACTTCGAGCCGCGTTCCGACCGGTAGATCGTGGTCGGACGTAAATAGTACGCCGGAGCTGCTGATATTCAGCGTCTTGCCACTACCAGCCAGTATCTCCGCACGCTGGTTCAGCGTCTTATATCGAAGTTCACGCTCGATCGGAAACCGGCTCGAGCGCCGTCGCTCCGTGGTGGTCACTTCCGGAGTCTCTATTCGCCTGCCTACGGTCAGGGTACTTTCGGACACAATTGTACAGCTCCGATCTCTAAGATTACACAACGACGGCACATCTTCTACTTACCTTCCATTTCACCGTCCGGATTTTTGGCTTTTCTAAGCCATTCCAAACGTTCACGTATCCGCTGCTCGAAACCACGGCCCGTCGGCTCATAAAATACAGTACCGACAAGGTTTCCCGGCAAACACTGCATATTTGTTATTGCATCTTTTTCCTGATGCGCGTGCCGGTATCCCTGGGCATACCCCATTTGTTTCATAAGTTTGGTAGGAGCATTCCTAAGATGAAGCGGGACCGGTTCAGCAACTGTTGTCTCAATTGTCCCATTTGCCTTATTGAGGGCCTGGTAGGAAGCATCCGATTTGGGGGCTATTGCCAAATAGATAGTCAGTTGGGCTAGCGCTTGATCTCCCTCCGGAATACCCAAAAAATGCACGGTCTGCATACACGCGATCGCCTGCTCGACGGCGCGCGGGTCCGCCAGACCAATATCTTCAATCGCCATTCGAATCAAGCGCCTTGCCAGATATAACCGATCCTCCCCTGCCTTCATCATGCGCGCCAGCCAGTACAAGGCGGCGTCTACGTCGCTGGAGCGCACGGATTTGTGCAACGCCGAAATAAGGTTGTAGTGTTCCTCCCCTGACTTGTCGTAAAGCAGCACTTTATGCTGCATGGCGTCTGCCAAAGCCTGCCGGTCAATAACGCCCTCCCGCGCCAAGCCGGCCGCGATCTCCAACGTATTAAGGGCCGAACGGGCATCTCCGCTAGAGTCTACGGCGATCTCATCGACCAATTCATCCGAGATCTTTAGTTCTAAATGACCAAGGCCGCGATCCGGCGTGGTGAGGGCCCTTCTTAACAGAAGCGCGATTTCAGCGGTTTCTAAAGCCCGCAGCGAATAGACTTTGGTTCGGGAGAGCAAGGCCGACACCACCTCAAAGGAGGGGTTTTCCGTTGTTGCACCGATTAGCACAACATCGCCGCGCTCCACGTAGGGCAAAAAGGCATCCTGCTGGGCTTTGTTGAAGCGGTGGATTTCGTCGATGAAAAGCACCGTTTTACGACCCGCCCGGCGCCTTCGCTCGGCATCTGCCATTACTGCTTTAATTTCTTTTATGCCGCTCAAAACGGCACTGAACGGAACGAAATCAGCGCGGCTTTGCTGGGCAATGAGAAAAGCCAATGTCGTTTTACCCGATCCCGGAGGGCCCCACAGGATCAGAGAAGTCAAATTGCCATTCTCGATTTGCGCGCGGAGGGGCTTTCCCGGTCCAAGAATGTGCTCCTGCCCGACGTATTCGTCCAAGACGCGAGGCCGCATCCGGTCGGCAAGAGGTCTGCTGGGTTCACCCTTACTTATTTCTTCCACCGGAGGCGTGATATCGAAAAGACTCATCCGGCTACCCTTTGCCGCGCCGCCTCGAAAAGTGCGATTGAGCCTGCCACCGCGGCGTTCAGCGATTCCACGTTTGAGGTAGGTATCGCGACAGTCTGGGCTTCCGCAAGAATGTCACCTGAAACGCCTTGTCCTTCACTTCCGACGACCACGGCACAGGGGCGGCTAAAATCGATTCGCCCCAGTAGAAGACTGCCATCCGCTGTTAACGCATACAGAGGTAAATGGCTAGCCATGTTTTCGGCAATCATTTCGCGCCCGGCGATCCCTTCCAGAAAGGGTATTCGAAAAATCGACCCGGCCGTGGCCCGCAAAAACTTACCGTTCGCTATCCGCACGCAACCTTCCAAAAAGATCACGCCCGCGGCTCCGAACGCTTCCGCCGATCGAACCAGCGTGCCGGCATTGCCCGGATCCTGCATGCCGTCCAAGACGAGAATGACCCCTGCTTCGCCCCTTAGATCGGTCCACGACCACTTGGGTGGCCGGACCAGTGCGACAATTTCCCGGGTTGTTTCGGTCGTCGATAAGGAATGGAGAGCGCGTGCCGATACTTCCGTAATCTTCGGAGCGGCATCCCGCAATAACTCCGCATATCGGCTCAACGCGGCACTCGTAGTAAAAATGCGCTGCACCGTCCATTTACTATTTGGCTGGAGGGCTTCGGCGAGCAAATGCGGGCCTTCGATCGCGATATAACCGGAATCAGTCGGCTTTCCCTCCTTTGAAGCACGCCGAATATTCTTTAAAATTGGATTATTCGGGCTGCTAAGTTGCATAGTGGCCTGCATTGCTTATCCGGCGTAGACTAAAAGTTCACTTATTCAGAATGCGAGCGCTAAAGCTAACGGAATGAAGCGCGCCTTGGCAGGTCTGCTTATCCTGCTATCGATTCTGCTCTTAGGCTACCTTTTCTTCGTTACCAAAAGAATCGAAGAGCAGTCGACGATTGACGAAGCACGGCCTGCCGATGTCATCATCGTCCTGGGCGCAGCCGAGTATCGCGGCAAACCTTCACCGGTTTTACAAGCCCGTCTCAATCACGCTCTGCTGCTGTATCTGAAAGGGCTGGCCCCATACATACTCACAACTGGAGGCGCGGGGGGCGATCCTAATTTCACGGAAGGTGAAGTGGGTCGCGCCTATCTCATCCGGCACGGCGTGCGCTCCGAAGCTATCATCGCCGAGCCCGAGGGAGCCACTACCGCGCAGAGCCTGGATGCCGCCGCCGAAACGATGCACCGTATGAATCTGCATTCCTGTATCGTAGTGAGCGACGGATATCATATTTACCGCGTGAAACGCCTATTGCAAGCGCGCGGCGTACGGGTCTACGGCTCTCCGCGCCCTGCCGCGGGCTCGCTAACCCCAATGCAGCTTCGCTGGCTTTATTTCCGCCAGGCCGTTGGCTTTGTCCTATGGCAGGTGGGAATTAATGTTTAGCCAATGCGGATAATTCGAAAGCGTCGCATTCAGCGCGCACGGGCTCAATTCGATAAATACTTAGTCTAAATCACGCATCCTATCAGCGA